>JAKLIM010000178.1 GCA_022709605.1 Bacteroidota bacterium
CATTAAAATCGCCGACAACAAGTGAATGTGGATTGTTTTCAACGACACAATTTCGTTTTTCATCAAAAGTTCCATCTCCTTTGCCCGGCAGGATACTAATATCATTTGTATTCCAATTGGCGGTTGCTACATCTATTTTCATATCGCCATCGAAATCACCAATTACCACATCTTTAATATATTCTCCAACATAATAATTTGTTTTTGGACCCATTGCGCCCGTGCCATCTCCAAGCAAAACACTTACATCGTTCGAATAACAATTGGCCGTAACTACATCACTTTTTCCATCTCCATTGAAATCACCTATAGCAACTGATTCCGGATTATTGCCAACAGAAAAATCAGTTTTAGCGTTAAACGTTCCATCTCCTTTACCTTTTAGAATGCTTAATGTAAAAGATCGATAATTAACTACAGCGATATCTGCGGTTTTATCACCATTGAAATCTCCAATTGCAACGCGAAGTGGATGTTCGCCAGTGACAAAATCAGTTTTTGTTCCAAATGTGCCAGTTCCGGTTCCCAGTAAAATACTCACATTGTTCGAAAACTGATTGCAAACCACCAAATCAGCAAGCCCATCGTGATTGAAATCACCTACATTAACTGCAACCGGATATGTGCCAACCAAATAATCTACTTTATCTTTAAATGTCCCATCTCCATTGCCAATAAAAACACAAAGCGAATTGGTGTTCGCATTTGGAGCAGCTAAATCTTTAATGCCATCTCCGTTAAAATCGCCTGAGGTAACACAGAATGAAATGCCTCCTACATTATAATTAGTATAAGAATTAAATGTCCCATCTCCATTCCCCAGTAAAACACTTAAAGATCCGCTGTAATTCGCAGTAACCAAATCGCTTTTTCCATCTCCGTTATAGTCGCCGGAAATAACATAATTTGGATTTTCACCCACATTTGTAATTTTCAAAGCATAGCTAAGCGATAAAGTTGGTGTGTTAATCAAATGGAAATCAGGCGTTGAGCATGTGGTCGAATAAGCAATCTTACCGTTTACTGAAACTGATAGCGGCACTACCGAACCTGCTTCTGTCGGAACTGTAACGGTAAGACTTTCAGTGGTTGATGCACTTACAGTTGCTTTTACAGCACCAAAATTCACAATGTTTTCAGAAGGAATGGGACTGAAATTTGTTCCAGTTATGGTGACTGTTGTTCCAATTGTACCGGTGGTGGGAGAGAAAAAGTGTATGGTTGGTACAGTTTCTAAAGTAGTAAATGTTAGATCATCACTAACTGATTCTTCTGCATTTACTCTGTAGTGGTAAGTCGTGTTGGGTAACAATCCCGTGAGGGTACAACTTACAGGGGTATCTGAATAACCACTAACATTACCTGGAGTTGCTGGTACATTTGTCCCGTAACTAACACTTGTTCCATAATCAAAAGATACAGAGCATGATGGATAGTTATTACTATTTACAACACCATTCAAAGTCACACCATTTGCTGTAACATTTGAAGCAGCTACAGTTATAGCAGTGGGAGGTTTAATAGCACTTATTGTTCCAACTTGAAAAACAAAGAGAAGGCAAAGAAGAAGAATTTTGTTCATAAGTATATTGAATTTTATATTGAAATTTTAAATCTGAGTTTTTTATAAAAAATTCAGATCATTCTGTTATTTTTTTATTAAAATTTGCTTGTATAATAGTTAAATTTCTTTACTGAAATACCTGAAATTTATTTTTTATTTTAACTACATTTTGAGACAATTATTTTATTGTCTATATTTGTAGGCAAAAGTAATTTTATAGGCAGTGATGCCTCGACCAAAAGGTAAAAATATTTGACAAAAGGTAAAAATAATCGCTAAAAACAACCCATTTTCCATATGATTCGGACTTTAATTCTTTTGTCGCCGGTATATGTATCCCTTTTCTGGATTATCGCTTTTCAAACCAATAAAAAAAACTACAGTGAACCCACCCGGGTTTTAAGCGTATTTATGCTTATTGCACTTGTCAGTTTTGCAGGAAATTTTGTGTTTTTTGCTCCTTTCCCTAATATTTTCCCTTACTGGGAGCCTTTGTTGGCTTATTTTGGTAGCCTGGCATTTCCGGTTTATTATATTTATTTCCGGTTGTTAACTGTGGATGATAAATTCACTATTTCGAAACATGCTAAATACCTCATCGTACCTTTATTAATTGCAACTGTTTACACTGTTGGCATATTTCTTACTCCTTTTGAGCAATACAAAGCCTGGCTTTATAACGAAAATCTATTCCCCGAATCCGGCAACATCCAATTCCTGGATTTTATGCGTAAAATACTAAAGTTGACCTTTGTGGTATTGCTTATTTTAACCTACATTTTAAACCGGGGTTTACTCACAAAATATGCTGATAAAGCCGAAAATTATTACTCAGATATACAGGATGGAAAATACAACAATGCCAAAGTATTAAATCAATTTTTGTTAATAATATCCGTGAGTTGTTTCGTTGCACACATCGTGGGACGTAAATTGTTGTTGCCCAGCGATACAATCATAAGTATTATCTGGTTGATATTTGCTGTCTCATTGTATGGCATTGGTTATATGGGATTTATACAGAAGCCTGTGAATCCGACTTTCGAACCGGAAAATGATGTAAAAGAGCCATTAGCTATCCGAAACGAGTTGAACATTTCGCAAATGCTTTTATTAAACAAGCTTTTGGATGAATTTGAGAATAATAAGATTTTTCTGAACAGCGAACTGAATATTACGGATGTAGTTCAAATAGTAGGTTCGAACCGCACGTATATTTCAACCGTTATCAATCAAAAATACAATCAGAACTTTTGTGCATTTGTAAATAGTTATCGATTGTCGGAACTGGAACGTGTTTTTCTTGAAAATCCAACATTAAGCAATGAAATACTTGCCGAAAAATGCGGATTTGGCTCAGTAAATTCAATGAAGAGAGTAATTGCTATTAATTCAGGACATTCAATTACGGGTTGGAAAAAAAGTGTATTTAAATCTGACTTTATAGAGACCTGAAAATTGTCATTTTACTACTTTTCAGTTTAATTCCAAGAAGTTGGGATAATTAAATTTACCAATGTGTTTTCGAGATATTATTCCGCATAGAAAATAAATCTTCCTGAATTGGAGGAAGTTGCAACGACACAAAGTCGCATTGAATATATATTCTTTGCGTCTTTTTTGTTTATTCTTCTTTCAGTTTTGTTCAATATTTCCGGATTTGTTCCCACATTTTTGCGACATGACCTCTGGAGTTCCAAAGGTGTACCTGCATTTTTGCGCCCTGTTTTTATAAATGATAAAAAGATTGTAAATTTGCCGTGTAGAGACGCGGTATACCACGTCTCGTCTCTATAATCAAATAACAGACGCGGCATGCCACGTCTCTACAAAATAAAATATGGATTTCTCGATGCAGGACATAAAATACCTACCGGGTGTGGGGCCAAAAAAAGCGGAGCTTTTCGCGAAGGAACTTGGCATCCGTTCGGTGGAGGATTTGTTGCGGCATTATCCATATAAATATGTTGACCGCAGTCGGTTTTATTATCTGCACGAGATAAATATCAATATGCCTTTTATTCAGGTGAAAGGCCATATTCTGAAATTTGAGAAAATTGGCGAAGGTCACAACATGCGATTATCGGCGATTTTTACCGACGGAAAAGAAACCATAGAACTCGTTTGGTTCAAGGGGATTAAATTTGTAATTGAAAAATACAAAACGGGCATTGAGTATGTGATTTTCGGAAAACCTGCATTTTTTAATGGAAAATATAATATTGTACACCCAGATATTGAGCTGATTTCTCAACTTCCACCCGCCGAAATGATGGGTTTGCAACCCTATTACAATACGACCGAGAAAATGAAAAGTGGTTTTTTGAATTCGAAAATTGTTCAGAAAATCATTTTACCGCTTGTGCAAAATCTGAAAAATGGCGTTCCCGAATCGTTGCCGGCACATATTCTGAAACGATTTGCATTGATGAATCTCACCGATTCGTTGATAAATGTTCATTTTCCGAAAAATGCAAATGCGCTTAACAAAGCCCGTCAACGGTTGAAATTTGAAGAACTATTTTACATTCAACTCAGCATTTTACAACAAACCAAATGGCGCGAGCAGAACTTTAAAGGTTTTATATTCAGTCGTATCGGTGACAATTTCAATGCATTTTTCAAAACGTATCTTCCGTTCGAACTTACGGGTGCACAGAAAAAAGTGTTGCGCGAAATTCGCATTGATGTAGGTTCGGGCAAGCAAATGAACCGGCTGCTTCAGGGCGATGTGGGAAGTGGGAAAACGCTGGTGGCACTCATGGCCATGTTGATGGCTATTGACAATGGGTACCAGGCTACTTTGATGGCACCCACCGAAATTCTGGCGAATCAGCATTTCGAAACAATCCGTGAATTTCTGGGCGATATGGGTGTAAATGTGGCTTTGCTAACCGGTTCCACCCGACCAAAAGTACGCGAAGTGCTGCACGAAAAATTACGTTCGGGCGAGTTAAATATACTCATCGGCACGCATGCTTTGATTGAAGAAGTTGTTCAATACGCCAATCTCGGACTTGTGGTTATCGACGAACAGCATCGGTTCGGGGTGGAACAACGTTCCAAACTCTGGAAGAAAAACGTGCAACCGCCACACATTCTGGTAATGACCGCCACACCCATTCCGCGCACACTGGCCATGACGCTTTACGGCGATTTGAGCGTTTCGGTTATCGACGAACTTCCACCGGGACGAAAACCCATTCAAACCTTTCATTATTACCAAAGTAAACGCCAAAGTCTGAATCAGTTTATTGCCAAACAAGTACAGGCCGGACGACAAATTTATATCGTTTATCCGTTAATTCAGGAATCGGAAAAAATGGATTTGCAGGATTTGGAAAACGGTTATAATTACATTTGCGAAACATTTCCCGGGTACAAAGTTTGTAAAGTACATGGCAAACTGAAAGCCGCTGAAAAGGATTTTCAGATGCAGAAATTCGTTACGGGCGAAGCACAGATAATGGTTGCAACCACGGTGATTGAAGTGGGAGTAAATGTGCCCAATGCTTCGGTTATGATAATCGAAAACGCCGAACGATTCGGACTTTCGCAGTTACATCAGTTGCGTGGGCGGGTCGGACGTGGAGCCGATCAATCGTATTGTATTTTGCTCACAGGGTTTAAATTAGCTGCTGAAACCCGCAAACGCATGGACATTCTTGTGAGAACTAATGATGGTTTTGAAATTTCGGAAGCCGACCTGCAACTTCGCGGTCCGGGCGATTTGGAAGGCACCATGCAAAGCGGCTTGCCTTTCGAACTAAAAATTGCCAATTTAGCGCAGGATGGAAAAATGCTCGAAATTGCCCGTCGTGTAGCCATGGAAATTCTCGACGAAGATCCTCAACTTCAAAAACCGGAAAATCACATAATGAACGTTCAACTTCGAAAATTAAAAACCAATAAATTAAATTGGGGAGTAATAAGTTAAAAAATCGGAACATATTTTGACCGCACTTGCCTTTTTCCTTATCTTTGAAAAGCTATTACAATAATTAAATTAATTCAACCCGTATAAAAATGGAAAAAACACTCGTAATTGTTAAGCCCGGAGCTGTTCAGCGCGGACTCATAGGTGAAGTTATCAAACGTTTTGAACAAAAAGGACTTCAAATTCGCGGAATAAAAATGATTCAGTTAACAGACGAACTTTTAAATGAGCATTATGCACATTTAGCAGATAAACCTTTTTTTGGACGAATTAAAGCTGCTATGACTGCCACGCCGGTAATTGTTTGCTGTCTGGAAGGTAAAGATGCAGTAGAAGTTGTTCATGATATGGCAGGTGCTACCAACGGACGCAAAGCAGCATTCGGCACCATTCGTGGCGATTTTAGTATGAGCATTCAGGAGAATATTATTCATACTTCCGATTCGATTGAAAATGGCATTACAGAACTCAAACGTTTTTTCAAAGAGGAAGAAATATTTGACTATAAATTAACAAACCTCGGTTTTATTTATTCAGGCGACGAACTTAATTAATTATTCGAAGCTGTCTCAAAAAAAACTATTTTGAACTCGTATCACGCAAATTTAGCAACCAAAACACATTTTTATTTTTAATAATTATCAGGCGATTACAATTAATTTGAGAAATTACAATTGCTAACCAACTCACAAAGTAGCTAAATTTGCGTGCTATTGATACGTCATATTTTTTTATTTTATTTTCGGATTTCAATCCCACAACAAATTCATGTACATTTTCTTAAAAAAAATATTCCCTGTTCTTTTCCTCTTCATAAGCTGCGAAGTTTATACTCAACAAACAAATTACTCCCTGATACCGAAAAAAGATACGGTTAATATTTATCAGGGAATACTGAATGATGAATCGGACGACTTGATGGAAAACCATCCGGCTGATGATATATACAATAATATTTGGACCAGCGAAAAGCTGAATCCATACAAAATTCCTATCGACAGTCTTCCCGATTCAGTTGTGATTGATTGTAAAAATTTCAATATTCCTGTTCCCGGTTCGGTGACTTCCAATTACGGTCCGCGCCGGTATCGATATCATTACGGCACCGATTTGGAGTTGGATATTGGCGATACAGTAGTTGCAGCATTCAAGGGTAAGGTAAGGATTATTGATTATGAAGCAGGTGGTTACGGTCATTATGTGGTTTTACGCCATGATAACGGATTGGAAACTGTTTATGCGCATCTTTCGATGGTAATGGTTGTACTTAATCAGGATGTAAAAGCAGGCGAAATAATAGGATTGGGAGGTAATACCGGACGATCGACAGGACCTCACTTACACTTCGAAATCCGATATTTGGGTAATGCAATAAATCCCGGCAACATGGTTGATTTCAGTTCAGGAATAGTTCATAATCCTACTTATGTACTTACCAAGAAAAAATCATTCTACTACCAACGTGTTGCTAAACAGGTAAAAGCCACCCGGTTTTACAAAGTGCGAAAAGGCGATACGCTCGGTCATATTGCGATGCGACATGGTACAAGTGTGAAGGCTTTATGCCGATTGAACGGTTTCAAACAGAGTAAAAAACTTAAGCCGGGCCAAAGTATCAGGGTTAAATGATTTACAATTTTACGATTTACGATTTACAATTTCGCAGTATTTGCTTTTCAGTAAATTATCAAAATTGCTTCTGATATTAATTTTTTAATAATTAAATGATTTACAATTTTACGATTTACGATTTACAATTTCGCAGTATTTGCTTTTCAGTAAATTATCAAAATTGCT
>JAKLIM010000179.1 GCA_022709605.1 Bacteroidota bacterium
CAAAGATACATACTGCCGTCAAAATTTCACCCAACTACAGTGGTCCGGTGGTTTATGTAAAAGATGCCTCGGTAAATACCAATGTGGTTGCTCAACTAATGAGCGACAAACATCGTCCGGAATTTATGGAAGGTATCAATGCCGAATATCAGGCTTTGCGCGATAAGCAAACCAAAAAAGTGGCGTTGCTGAGTTTAGATGAAGCCAAGAAAAGAAAACCGAACTTATTTTAAGTAACTTTCTTTGTTTTGAAAAAATAAAATGCATTCGGCTGAATTTCAATGATGAAGTTCAGCCGATTTTCTTTTGCAAATGGTTTTATCACTGATTTCTTTTATTAAATAGATGGAACTAATCCCGATAATTATCGGGAGTCGTAAAACTTTAAACGTTGCATACGGCAAAGTCCCTCTCCTTGGGAGAGGGTTCCGAAGTCTCGGAATAGGGAGAGCCTGCCTGCCGCAGGCAGGGTCAAAAATTAAAAGGTACATTATATTCTTCCTATTACTTATTAAAAAAATATTCAACTAAATCTTTCAAAAAAGTTCTTTCAAAAATAATTTTTATTCTAAGTTGAATGAAATTTATCCCTGTAATTATGCAGGGATATCTATTTTTGTGAAAATCATTTTTATTCAACAATCATGAAAAGAGTCACTCAACTATCAAGGTATTTTTTTATACTAATTCTTTTTTTAGGTACAATAACAACTCAAACCAAACTGTATGCTCAAACTGATATTGTGGTTAACGGACAGGAATTGACCGACACTCAGGGAAATATTATTAACGCACATGGAGGGGGTTTTTTGAAAGTTGGAGATTATTATTACTGGATAGGTGAAAACCGACGTAATGGAGTTTTCGTATCGTGTTATCGTTCAAAAGATTTGGTGAGCTGGGAATTCAGAGGCGATTTATTAACACGTCAATCTCATCCTGAACTTGCAAAAGCAAATATCGAACGCCCGAAAGTGATTTACAATGAGCAAACTAAACAATTTGTAATGTGGATGCATTACGAGTACGGTCGCGATTACAGTTATGCCCGTGCTGCTGTTGCCTATTCTTCCGACATCGAAAAACCATTTACTTTCGTAAAAAGTTTCCGACCTTTTGGCAATATGTCGCGCGATTGCACGCTGTACAAAGACACTAATGGAACAGCCTACTTTTTTTCAGCAGCACGCGAAAATTACGATTTGGCATTGTATCGGCTTACTGATGATTACTTAGATGCAAAAGAGCAGATAACTACGCTTTGGCCGGGTGGACATCGCGAAGCTCCTGCTCTTGTAAAACGGGGTGAATATTATTTCCTAATGACTTCGGGTTGTACGGGTTGGGCCCCAAATCAAGGGAAATACGCTTATTCTAAATCAGTTACCGGACCCTGGTCGAAATTAATCAACATAGGCGATTCAACCACTTATAACTCACAATCTACCTTCATTTTACCGGTCGAAAGTAATCACAAAACAACATATCTTTACGTGGGCGACCGTTGGGATGGTCGCAATTATTTCAATTCGAAGTACGTTATTATGCCTCTCACTTTCCCCAATGATTCAACTATGAAGTTGGAACCGAGATTGAAATAATAAACTTTTTTATTGTTTTCGTGAATAAATATTCCAGGCAATCCGATCGATGATATCTGTGGCAAATGCAGCCTCACGAACTGATTTAAATATCATTTCAATCGTATCGATAGTGGAATTTGTTAATTCACTCATCAAAGTCGAAGTTCCATCATCGAAGGTAATTTTAAGGTCTCTTTTCTTATTAACAACCGTCTGATCGAGTGAATCAGTGTTGTTAAGTACAATTTCAACTTTTGCATTATTCTGAAGCACACCGCCGAGATATACACGTGCACTATCAAGACTGTTTTTACCCTGAGTTCTTACAATTTGAACATTCCCAATGGTTAAAGAATAAGTTCTTTCACGATGTTTTTTATTATCAGTTACTACTTTCATAGTAGTTACTTTTTCTTCGAAAAGCAAAGAATTCTTATTCGAAATTGAACGTGAACTTACAGTAGTATCGCCTGTATTTTCGATGCATTTAATTGTGTAATCACTTGCAAGAGCATATTCCGACAAATAATCATATCCGTTAATTTTATTTCGGGTATAGTGAATTTTTAAAGCTCCGACAGGTAAATTATCAATATTAAAAGCTGATGTAAGTCGGTATTCTTTACCTGCTGCAAGACTTCTCGTAACATTATATTCGCTGGTTACTGCTTCAAAATTATTAGCAAGAGTTGAATCTTTTGCCGTATATCTGAAAAGAGTTCCGGGGGTTTTTACTTTTTTCAAAGGCAATCGTACAATCATGTTTTCGTTATCGCCCGTACGATTGAAATACCGCATAAAAGGTGCCTGATGTTTAACTTTCAACCAAGAGTATTCATAAACGCCCGAAATATCAGACAATTTAATTTCAATCAAATCCTGAGGTATTAATTCATTGTTAGCCGGCGCTAGAGTTAAGCCCTGTACCTGAGCCGATTCAACGTTTAATTCACCCAATAACTGAAAATCAGACGAGTTTGTAATCTCATTCACAGCATCCGAAAGCGTTTTTACATTTGATTTAAGTGAAGTTTCCAATGACTTTTGAACTCCTACTTCTTCTGTTTTTGTACAACTCGATGCCAACAGGCCAAGTGTAACAATTCCTGCGATAAAAATTTTTGTTCTCATAACTTTTATTTGATTTAAAATTTCACGATATATATTAGAATTAAGTTGAGTTATAATATCAAAGTCAGTAATTATTTATTGCTCTTAATTTACTTATTTTGCATTTAAAAAAATCTCATTAAACGGACAATTAAAATTCAAACAAAGAAATTCTTTTTTGAATAAAAGTTAAAATTATGCGAATAAAACTCAATAACATTATCACTTTAAAACAATTAGACGAATCAAATAGTTTAAAGTTTAATTTATAATAAGTTAAATTGAAATCATTTATAAAACAACTAAAAGAATAAAGAAATATTTCTTTATTCATATAATTTATTGCTATCTTTGCGCTCAAATTCAAAAAAATAAAAAATCAAATATATAATTTTTAAAACATGAAGAAAGTAACCGTTGTAGGCGCAGGAAACGTAGGCGCAACCTGTGCAAATGTATTAGCATTTCAAGAAATAGCTGACGAAGTAGTAATGCTTGATGTAAAAGAAGGCGTTTCGGAAGGCAAGGCTTTAGACATGATGCAAACTGCCACTTTATTAGGTTTTGATTCATCAATTGTTGGTTGTACAAGCGACTATGCAAAAACTGCAGGTTCAGATGTTGTTGTAATCACATCAGGTATTCCACGTAAACCCGGAATGACCCGTGAGGAACTGATCGGTGTAAATGCCGGTATCGTAAAAGGTGTTTGTGAAAATATCCTGAAATATTCTCCTGATTCTATTATTATAGTTGTTAGTAACCCAATGGATACAATGACTTATCTTGCCCTTAAAGCAACCGGACTTCCAAAAAATAAAATTATTGGAATGGGTGGAACTTTAGACAGTTCACGCTTTAAATGCTATTTAAGCAAAGCACTTAATGCAAATCCAAACGAAATTGACGGTATGGTAATCGGTGGACATGGCGATACAACAATGATTCCATTAACCCGTTATGCAACTTACAAAGGTCGTTTGGTAAGCGAAATACTTGATGCTGAAACATTAAACAAAGTTGCTGCTGACACAATGGTTGGTGGTGCTACATTAACCGGTTTATTGGGTACTTCAGCCTGGTATGCTCCCGGAGCTGCTGCTGCTTATCTTGTTGATGCAATTATACATAACAAGAAACGCATTATACCTTGTAGTGTAATGTTAGATGGCGAATACGGACAAAGCGATATTTGTATCGGAGTTCCATGTTTAATTGGCGAAAACGGCATTGAAGAAATTCTGGATTATAAACTTAATGCTGAAGAACAAGCATTGTTTAGCAAAAGTGCCGATGCTGTTAGAGCAACCAACGACGTTTTGAAAGAAATTAACGCCATTTAATTTCCGAATTTTACTTAATAAATAAAAAGTTGCGGATTTAAATTCGCAACTTTTTTATTTTTCAAAAAAATAAATTGCAAATAATGGATAAATCATTGAAATTGATATATCTTTGCAATAAATATAATTAAATAGCAATTATAATTATGAACTCCTACATTCAAACCCATCAATTCTTAATTCAAAAAAACATCAAACCATCGGTTCAAAGAACTGCCGTTATGGAATTTTTGTTGAATAACAGAATTCACGCTACCGTAGATGAAATATATGTGGCATTAAGTCCTGATATGCCTACATTATCAAAAACTACAGTATATAATACATTGGACTTACTTGTAAAAAAAGGTGCTGTACAAATGCTGTCGATTGATGAAAAGAATGCCCGCTACGATGCCGACACTTCTAATCACGGACATTTCTTCTGTCAAAGTTGTGGCAAAGTATCCGATATTTTCAATTTAAATCCTGCACTTTTCGAAATTCCTTATCATCCGAATTTCAAAATTAAAACTGTAGAAATTTCATATACAGGCATTTGTAAAGAGTGCAAAGAAAATTAACAAGAAAATTTTTTAGTTTAAATTAAAGCATACTTAACAGTGTGCTTTTTTTATTTAGGTTTTTTCATATCTTTGACCCTGTCAACGGAAAAGAGAAATTAACCTACGTTTGGGGTATACATTTAAACTGTTGAATGCAAAAAATCCATTTATAATTTTTTAAATTAATACTTTATGAAAAAAATAATTTTGGTAATAGGCTTATCTTTAAGTGTTCTCGGCGTGTTTTCGCAACAAAAAGTCAAAACGGGTTTCGGGTTTGGAGCACTTCCGGCAATTTCGTACGATTCGGATTTGGGATTTCAATACGGAGCATTGGTAAATTTGTACGATTATGGCGATGGAACTAAATACCCGAAATACAATCATTCTTTATACCTCGAATTATCGACTTACACAAAAGGAACTACCATTGCAAGGGTGAGATACGATTCCGAGAGTTTGATTCCCAAAGTGCGCACCACCCTCGATGTGGCTTATGTGCCTGATCAGATGGCTGATTTTTATGGATTCAATGGTTATCAGAGTATTTTTGATAAGGAATTAAGTCAAACCTACCGTAGTTTTTACAAAAACGAAAAAAATACTTTCAGGATTAAAGCTGATTTCCAGGGATATTTTGGAGAATCTAAATTCGGTTGGGTGGCCGGTTATGCATTTTATAATTTCAAAATGGATACTGTAAATATTAATAAGCTTGAATTGCCATCTGTTCCGGGTGGCGATTTGTTTCAAAAATATCAAAAATGGGGTTTGATAAGCGATGCAGAAGCAGATGGAGGAAGCATTAATTACCTGAAAGCAGGTTTGAAATTTGATTCGCGCGATCAGTTGGCTTGTCCTACAAAAGGAATATTTACCGAAGCAGTGATTCAGTCGGCTCCCAAATTGATTAATCAAAACTTTCCGCACAACAAAATGGCGGTAATTCATCGTCAGTATTTTACCTTGGCCAAAGATTTATTATTTGCCTACCGTCTCGATTATCAAATGACACTTGGAAACGATAAAGTACCGTACTTTGCACAACCCGAATTGATTACCAGCTATTTAATTGCTGCTTCAAATCAGGGTTTGGGTGGAAAAAGTTCAGTACGAGGCATTTTGCGTAACCGCGTGATTGGCGATGCTGTGGGCTTTGGTAATTTCGAATTCCGCTACAAATTTTTACGCTTCGAATGGCTGAAACAGAATTTCTACCTCGGAACGAATGTGTTTTTCGATTCAGGAATAATTTTAAACCCTATCGAAATGAATTTAACAGGGGTTTCAACCTCTGATAAGGCAAAATATTTTAGTCCGTATGAATCCGGAAAATTTCATTCATCAGCCGGTATTGGCTTGAAAATTGGCTGGAACGAAAACTTTATTATTTCTGCTGATTTTGGCAAAGCATTTAATAAACAAGATGGAAATACCGGCATGTACATTGGTCTGAACTATTTGTTTTGAATCTATTTTTTTTTAACTTTCCCAAAGTCCAAAACTTTGGGAAAGTTTCGTAATTTCCTATTTTCTTATTTTCTCAATTTCTCAATTTCTAAATTATTAACATTAAAGTAGTTGCGTTTTATTCAGCTAAATTAATCAGAAATGACCTTTTTATATATTACAATATTCCTGCTATTTATTTACATCGGACTTATCGTAATATTCACGATTGGCTGGCGGAAAATTCCAATTTTTCAAAGTCAAATAATCGATAAACCCGATACGAAAATCACCATTGTAATTGCTTGTAAAAATGAAGAAAAAAATCTGCCGCAATTATTACAAGCACTAAATAATCAAACTTACAATGATTTTGAACTTATAATTGTCAACGATCATTCTATCGACCGAACTCAGGAAATTGTAGAAAGTCAACTTTCAGCATTTCATAATGCAAAGATTTTAAAATCAATTGATTCAGGCAAAAAAAACGCAATAACTCAGGGAATTCAATCAGCTTCAGGTGAACTCATAATAACCACTGATGCTGACTGCATACCGGAACCGGAATGGGTTGAGACAATTGTAAATTTTTACATCGATTCACAGGCAGATCTGATAATTTGTCCGGTTAAAATGTTTGAAACGGACTCCCTTTTTTCAAAAATCCAGACACTCGAATTTACAAGCTTAATTGCTTCAGGTGCCGGCGCAGCAGGTATTGGAATGCCAATAATGTGTAATGCTGCAAACATGGCATTTACCAAAAAAGCCTGGCTCGAATCAAAAAACGATCTGCATAACGAAGAACCTTCGGGCGATGATGTTTTTCTGCTGCTGAGCATAAAAAAAAGAAAAGGTAGTATTAAGTTCCTGAAATCTCAAAAGGCGTTGGTGTATACAAATTCAAGTCCTTCAATTAAAGCATTTTTTAAACAGAGAAGCCGTTGGGCAGGAAAATCAAAATTTTATACTGATGGACAAATTATCAGTGTTGGGCTAATCATTACTGCCCTTAGTCTGACTCAGATTCTCTGGCTTGCATTATCATTGTTCAATATTCATTTTCTGCTTTTATATTTTTTAATCCTAATTATTAAATTCGGAACAGATATTTTGTTTTTAGACGAAGTCAATACTTTTTTTAAATTAAAAAATCTATTTAAAAACGCACTACTGACTTCACTGGTTTATCCCCTTTATATTTTAACTACATTGATAAAAGCATTCATTCGCACTGAAACAGATTGGAATTAGATAATAT
>JAKLIM010000018.1 GCA_022709605.1 Bacteroidota bacterium
CCATCGATTCAGGCTTGATGGTGGCTTTATTTACATCGAATTTAATTCCGGTGGTTACAAATTTTCCATCGGTCAGGAATTTATCATACAATGGTACTGCGCCTTTGGCAATACGAACATTTTTTGTATATCCGGGGTTCTTGCCTTCTACAGACTGTTTACCAATTGAAAATCCCGTTGGATTATAACCAAGATTGGGAATATTGAGTACTCTTGCATCGTCTAAATACACTTTTAAAGCACGTTTATTAAACGAAATAGCAACATGCCTCCATTTTGGCGTTTTATCGAAAATGCCACTTTTATATCCCGGATAATAATTTTGTTCAATACCACTTCCATCAACACTATTTTTATAAATACGAATGTATTTTTTGGCAATAGCATAGGTTTTATCCAAATTACGTTGATTTTTATAGTCGCCCAAATATATGTGATAACTTCCCCCATGATCCTCAGTAAAATACGCATCAAACTCTATGGTAAACTCTTCGGGTAAATAATCTTCCTTCGCATTTTTCAACATAGGCACAATACCACCGCCACCATTCATGTTGCATTTGATGTGGTAAATAACATTTGAACCATCAAAAGTTGCATTTTCGAAATTTCCCTGAACCAAATCCCACTTACCCGGAAACTCACCGTTTTGTTCGCCTTCCTGATTGTCTTCAAAAATAATTTCGGTTCCCGGAACAAAGTCATATTTGGCCCAGGTGAGTGTTGGTTTTGCCTGAGGAGTTGAGGTTGAGTTATTGCTTTGTTCAACATTTTCTACAGCAGTTTCATTTGTACTTTTAGTGCTTTTTTTCTCTGAAGATTTTTTGTTTTTAGCCTGATTTGTATTAAAAACAGAGTCTTCCACCGTATCAAGGGTTTTATCCACTGATTTATCAATGCGATTTCCTACGCGGTTTTCCACGCTTCTTTCGGCTTTCTTCACACTACGTTTGACCACTTTTCCTAAGTTGATTTGCGCATTTACCATCACGGTGATGAGCAATAATGCCCCGATGACATAAAAAATTCGTTTACTCATAATTGATTGTTATTTTATTATTAGAAATGAAATTTAATGATTTGTTTTTCTGCTGTTTTACACCGAAAAATAGTTCAGGTTATGGTCAATTCCTTTTATAAAATCAATAATCTTTTTTCTGTATTTAGTCTCAACCGGAAAAATGAGATCGTTGTTGATTTCGATTTCGAGGGTTTTTCGTCGGTATGCGGTAATTTTTTGAGGATTTATCGCATAGTTCGATTGAATTTTTAAAAACCCAATTTCAGTCACGAAATCATTGAAATCATTTTTTATGTTCTCAACTTTATAGGTCTGCTCAATGCATTTGAATGTAAACGTGTAAGGAATGGAGTTTGCAACCACAATAATATTATCTAAACTTGTGGTGATTATTGCTTCGTCCGATTCCAGGGTCATTTTGTCAGTTCCAGGATTATAGTTCACTTTTAGCTTTGAATTCATACATCAGGTTCTTGTTTTGTACACTGCAAACTTAGTAATTATACAATTGCTGATGATTGATCAATTTATATTCGCAATTTCCTGAAGCGGAATACTTTTAATATTCTTAATGTAGAAAATCCATTTATCTATCTGATAAAAAGATAGATAAATGGATTTTATATGCTAATTCAAAACGGAAATTGTTGATATCCGATGAATGAAAAATTTATATCTGTTCCAATTGCTTTATTACTTTTTCTTTGAATCGGGTGGCAACCGGAACCTGAGTTTTATCAGTAAGTGCCAGCGAACCGCCATCAACTTTGTAGTAACAAACAATATGTTTCGAGTTAACTAAGTGCGACTGGTGCGTGCGTATAAAACCATTATTCTCGAGCAACGAATCATATTCTTTCAGATTTTTTGAAACCACTACTGGTTTACGACCGGAGACGTGGAATGTGGTATATGCACCATCTGCTTGTAGTCTGATAATTTCTTCGAGTTGAATTATATGTATCGAATCAGCGGTTCGCAATACAATTTTAGTTGGTTGTTGCTGATTCTGAAAATTTTGCAATAATGCATTAAATTTTAAACCTTTATCTGTTTCGGCTTCTTTACGTTGTGCTTTGCGAATTGCTTCAGCAAATTCGCCTGATGTATAGGGTTTTAACAAATAGTCGAGCGCACTGAATTTAATTGCTTGTAAGGCATATTTTTCGTAAGCAGTTATAAATATTACATTGAAATTAATCTTCGGAAATTTTTTCAATAAATCGAAAGCATTACCATCAGGCATGTCTACATCGAGCAAAACCACATCCGGCTGATGCAATAATATTGCTTCGAACGCTGTTGCAATATTTTCGGCTTCGCCACAAACCGTAATTTCCGGAAAAAATTCGGTGAGCAGGCGTTTACTTTGTTCACGGGCCGACAGTTCGTCGTCAACGATTAGTACTTTCATTATTTACTATGCTTAATATTATTGTAGGTAACTTTTGTACGGCACATCAATTGTTACTAAAGTGCCGGTGCCGGTTTCAGGATTTGGACTTTCAATTTGGAGTGCATCAGGCTTATTTCCAAACATCATCAACCTTTCTTTAGTAATATTTATTGCAAACGATTTATGCTTCCCGCTTTTTTGTTCCGAAGTTGCCTGAATTCCTTTTCCGTTGTCGGTAACCGAAAGTTTTAAATTGTTCGTATCCAAATTAAATTTTACGATGATTTCTCCGTTTTGCATTCCACGTATGCCATGTTCGATGGCATTTTCGATGAATGGCTGCGCTATCATGGGTGGAATTTCGATATTGTCAGCATCAATTCCTTCGGGAGCAATAATTTGATACCTGAATGAATGATTGAAACGTAATTGTTGCATAAGCATGTAATTGTGTAAAAATTCAATTTCTGTTTCGAGCGTTACAAACTCAACAGCTGAATTTTCGAGAATCTGACGCATTAACTTTGAATATTTTGCCAGATAATCTGATGCTTCATTTCCTTTATTTGTCTGAATGTATTGATTGATCGCGTTGAGTGTATTAAACATAAAGTGCGGATTCATTTGCGAACGCAGTAATTTTTGTTTGAGTTCAGCATTTTGTTTCTGCGCTTTCAGTCTGTTGCGCAAGTATAAAAACAAAACCGTAAGCAAAATAAGCAAAACGCTTATAATCAGCGCATATATTTGTATCCGCGATCTCTGTAAACGTATATTTTTCAACTTGTTTTCATTATCAAGTTGTGCTATTCTTTTTTCTTTTTCAGCCGTTTGATATTTAGTTTCCAGGTCGTGCATACTTTTTTGTACATCGGCATTTCTGAGCGAATCTATTCCACCCTTATATGCACTATAATTCTCAAACGCCAATTTCCAGTTTCCGGTTATTTCGCCAATTTGAGCCAAAGCCAGATGCGCCGAAGCTTCCTCTTCGGGGTAATACTTCAATTTTTGGGCTAAATTTAAAGCTAAAGTTGCATGCTTTTTGGCCTCATCTGCTTTTTTCAATCGAATCAGAATGTTGGCTGCGTGGATATTATCAAGAATCCGGGTATAATTTCTTCCGGTTTTTTCAGATATTTTTATGGCTTCCAGTATGTCGCTCAGTGCCTTATCGTATTTTTTATTGGCCAGATAAAGCAAGCTGCGGTTCGAATATGCGGTACCAATTCCATTCTGATATTCAGCTTTTTTACTAATGACAAGCATCGAATCGTACCAGGCGAAAGCGGCATTCGAATCGCCTTTCAGTTTGGCAATTCCGCCTAAATCGTTGAAAATGGCAGCCTTGGTTTGAATACGTGAACCGGGCAAACTTCTGGAAATTTGGTACGCTTTTTCAACATAAAATTTCCATTTATCTACGTTAGTTTCTTTAAATAGCTGTCCGATAGATTGATAATAATAATCCAGATTTTTTTTGTCGCCTGATGCTTCTTTGTTTTTCAGCGCTTTCAACTCGTAAGCAATAGCCATTTTAAGATTTCCGGCGTACTCATATTCCGAACCCATATTCATCATAACCATGGCTACATTCTCAAGTTCTTTTACATCTGCAAATGCTTTCAGCGCTTTGTGGTAAAAACTAAACGCCTGTGGACGGTTTCCCTCGTAACTACTGTTGGCTGCCAGAAGATTATAGATTATTCCCGTTTCGTGTGTCAGTTTGGCTTTTTGAGCCAATTCCACACCTTTGAGTAAGTATTGATTTCCTTTCGTAATATCTCCTGCTTCGCACAAAAAATCTCCCAGATACTTGTACGACTCGACCATCCGAGCCGTGTCGGTACCTTTTATTGCTTTCTGATAATTTCTATAAAGTGATTGTAAAGAGTCGTCGGAGAAAACTGTTAAATTTACAGACAGAAAAGTCAAAAAAAATAGCAATCTTCGGAAGGTATTCATGACCAAAATTTTTGTTTTGGCAAATATATAAAATTTTTAGGTCAAAAATTAACTATGATGTTTGAAATTTGACAAATAATACTCGTTTTTGTAAAATTTTAGCAAAGGAGTTAAAACAGCATTATTATTTTTCTGAGTTTTTATTTTCTGTAATGAATTGTGATAAACACAAAAACATTAACATTTAAAATCCGTATTTTATTGATTTTGTGATTTCTATATCATTATTCTAGTAATAATAATATCAGATTATTATACTTTTGGCAAAGTAGTTACATTAAAACATGAAATATTTTTATGATTTACAATTCACAAAATAAATATCTCTTAACAAGAACTACTTTCCGAATTATGCAGTTCATTTTTCGGCCACCAGCATAAACTGTTCATATTCACCCATTACGCCCGGTGTACGTTCTCTTTTCAATGTATTATAAGTATCAGTTGAATGGACTTTAAACCCTGCTTTTTCGAACATTCCCGACAGTTCAACAGTATCGAATCCTTTGTGAGGTATGGGTTCAAAATGATGAAACGATCCATCTTCGGTGCGAATATCACCTACAACAACAATTGCACCCTGATTTGCAATTTTATATAAATGGTTAATTGTGTTTTCAATCGCCTCAATATGATGAAAAGCCATGCACGAAAACACAAAATCAACGTCCTGTTTTGTATAATCAAAAACTTCACCATGAACAATTTCAACTGCTTCGTTGCCGATAAGTTTTTGCTTCAAAATGCTTAACATCGCTTCCGAAGTGTCTTCGAAAACCACAGTTTTAACTTTCGGTAAAATCTGTAATCCCACTAAACCTGTTCCGGCTCCAATCTCCAGTGCTTTCCAATGTTGTTGTAGATTTATTTTCTCCAACATGGCCTCAACAAAAATACCGGTCATTTCAATTTTTGAAGGCTGATCCCAATCTGCCGCACGATTTGCAAAATTATCTGTCATATATTTCAATTTTATGATTCATTAAACGGAAAAATAGTAACTTTGTTCTTTCACCCGTCAATGTTTTTTTGAATTTTCATGCAAAAAACTTACTTTTGTAAATAAATAAGAATATGAACGCAACATTAAAATCACTGTTTATGAGTATTTCATGCATTTTATGTTTAAATGCTTGTGCCAAAATTCCTGAGGGTGCTCAGGTTGTAAAATCATTCGATGCTCAGAAGTATTTGGGTAAATGGTACGAAATTGCACGTTTCGATTTTCGTTTCGAGCGCAACCTGGATCATACAACGGCCACGTATAGTATGAATGAAGATGGAACCATAAAAGTCGACAACGAAGGCTATAATTATGTAAAAAAGAAAAGAAGTCAGGCCATTGGCAAAGCTAAATTCCGTGGTGACAAAACTGAAGCAGCGCTGAAAGTGTCATTTTTCGGTCCTTTTTATGCACCTTACAACGTCATTGCCCTCGACAGTGAATATAAATACGCCCTTATTGCAGGTAAAAACCTGAAATACCTGTGGATTTTGTCGCGCGAAAAAACCATTCCGGAAGAAATAAAACAGGCATATCTTAAACAAGCCCGCGACTTGGGTTTCGATTTGAATAAACTGATTTGGGTGAATCAGGATTAGTTAGTAGTTAGTAGAAAAATAGAAAATAGAAAAATAGAAAATGTGAATCATGAAACACGAAACACAAAACGTGAAACATGAAACTTGAAAATCGAAATTAAATAAAAGAGTTTAAAAATGAATATTAAAACAACGCTTATGGCTTTAGCCGTTTTAGCCACTTCGTGTGCTACAAAAGATGAATCGCCTTTGATTGGCAAACAGAACCCGAAAATTGAAAACGGATTAATGACTCCGGAAGTGCTTTGGTCATTCGGTCGGGTTGCCGGAACGCAGGTTTCGCCCGATGGATCAAAAATTCTGTACAGTGTATCGTATTACAGTATTCCGGAAAATAAAGGAAATGCTGAACTTTTTGTGATGAATGTTGATGGTTCGGATAAAAAACAAATTACCAAAACACCGGTTCGCGAAACTTCGGCCAAGTGGATGAATGATGGTGAACACATTGCTTTTCTGTCGTCGGAATCAGGAACCATGCAATTGTGGATAATGAAAGCCGATGGCAGCAAACGCAAACAAATCACTGAAAGAGAAGGTGGTATGAACTATTTTGCTTTTTCGCCCGACGAAAAGAAATTACTTTTTGTAGCCGATGTAAAATACGGAGAAAGCACACAGGATAAATATCCCGACCTCGACAAAGCGTCCGGCATCATTGTTAAAGACCTTATGTACAAACATTGGGACGAATGGGTAACCACAGTCCCTCATCCTTTTGTAGCCGAGTTTACAGGTAAAAAAATTAACAACGAAAAAGATGTTCTCGAAGGCGAACCGTATGAAAGTCCGATGAAACCTTTTGGTGGCATCGAACAATTGGCCTGGAGTCCCGATGGAAAAACCATAGCTTACACCTGCCGCAAAAAAACCGGTAAAGCGTATGCTATTTCAACCAATTCCGACATTTATTTCTACAACATTGAAAGTGGAAAAACGGAAAATAAAACCGAAGGAATGATGGGTTACGATCAGAATCCGACCTTTTCGCCCGACGGAAAATGGTTGGCTTGGGAAAGTATGGAACGCGATGGTTATGAGGCCGATAAAAACCGACTGTATATTATGAATATTGAAACAGGTGTAAAAACTGATTTATCGACTGATTTTGATCAGAATTCAGAACATTTAAGTTGGTCGGCCGACAGCAAATCGATTTATTTTGTAAGTTGCCGGCATGCAGTAACACAGATCTATAATGTAAATATTGCCGACAATAAAATTACTCAAATTACCAAAGGAGTTCAAGATTACGAAGCTGTATTTCAAACTAATAATAAATTAATCGGGGTGAAACATTCGATGAGTAAACCGAATGAAATATATTCAATCGATCCACTAACAGGCGCAGAAACTGAACTTTCGTTCGAAAACAAAGAAATACTTGCGCAACTGAACATGGGAAAAGTGGAAGAACGCTGGATAACTACAACTGATAATAAACAAATGCAAACCTGGATCATTTATCCGCCCGATTTTGATTCTACAAAAACATATCCAACCCTTTTGTTTTGCGAAGGAGGACCGCAAAGTCCGGTAAGTCAGTTTTGGTCGTATCGGTGGAATTTTCAGTTGATGGCGGCCAACGGATATATTATTGTAGCGCCGAACCGACGCGGATTACCGGGTTTTGGAATGGAATGGCTCGAACAAATCAGTGGCGATTACGGCGGACAAAACATGAAAGATTATTTGTCGGCTATCGATGCTATGGCTAAGGAACCTTTCGTAAATAAAGAGAAACTGGGCTGTGTGGGAGCAAGTTACGGTGGATTTTCGGTGTATTGGTTGGCCGGTCATCACGAGAAGCGATTCAAAGCTTTTCTTTCGCACGATGGCATGTTCAATTTACCGCAACAATATCTCGAAACCGAAGAAATGTGGTTCGTTAACTGGGATTTGGGAGGCGCTTATTGGGAAAAGAACAACAAAATTGCTCAAAATTCGTATGCCAATTCGCCGCATTTGTTTGTCGATAAATGGGATACACCTATTTTGGTTATCCATGGCGAAAAGGACTACCGCATTCTGGCTTCACAGGGCATGGCAGCTTTCAATGCTGCAATTCTTCGGGGCGTTCCGGCCGAAATGCTTATTTTCCCGGATGAAAATCATTGGGTACTGAAACCTCAGAATGGAATTTTATGGCAACGAACTTATTTCGAATGGCTTGATAAATGGCTGAAATAAAATAGTTTATTTTGCAAAATTAAAAATAATTTACGGGTGGACGACTTCGGTTTGTCCACCCGTTATTTTTGTAAAATTGCTGACGACTTACCGAATCTTTTGAACAAAAACTTCAGTGCAGAAATAACAAGCGGTATCCCCATTGTCATATAAAATGAACCCAAATAATCCGGCGAAACGATTTCTGTTTTTCGTAAAGTAATGCCGAGTGTTATCATTAGCGCCATCATCAAATAGCTTCGTTTATTGAAAAACTGATAAAATGGCACTAATTCATTTTCGAGCGATAATATCCTTTGAATGTGCTTGTTAGAGACTTTCAAAAACACCCCAAAGTAAAATATAATACCAAAAAAAACGATAATGATGATGCTTGTATCATACGTTCCACCGTGAGAAAAATACATATTTATCCCTCTTATAAATAACATCAAACCGGCAAACAACCAAACCGCTGCTGCCACAATCAAGAGATTTCGCTTTGAAACCTGAGGAATAAACCGTTGCAAATTCATCATAATGGTACGATAAACACAATTAATTTTACAAATTGATTAATTTTTTGGCTGCAAAGATAGTAATTTTTGCAAATCATTTTTTTTCGTAACTTTGCCGCTGAATTTTCAGATCAAAAAATTCGACCCTAAGCAGGGGTTTAATTGTACATTCGTCATTTACTGAAAATTATATATTCTCCTCTAATCTAATACTTTCAATACAGTCTGAAACAAAAAATCATAATATATTTGTGTTATTTTAATAGAGAATGACGTATTAATAAAATCATAAAACATTGCTATATCGAATTTTGAGTGCACTCTGAAAAGTCAGATTAATACCCCGAAGGGGGAAAATTATAATAACCACCGGTAAAACCGGTGGCAAAAATGAACGAATAAACTGCAGCCCTGAAAGGGTTGAACAAGTTATATAGTTTTTATTCAACCCTTTCAGGGCTGCATATCAAGAGTTTCATTTGCCCGTGGGCTTCACCCTCGGTTATTTTTATTTAGTCCTTTCAGGACATTTTTCCAAATCCGATTTTTGGTGCAAACTCAATTTTCAAATTTTCAAATTATCAAATTAAAATATTATGAAACGTATTCAGATTATCAACGGTCCTAATTTGAATTTATTAGGCAAACGCGAACCATCAGTTTATGGCAATCAAACTTTCGAAGCCTATTTTGAAATATTGAAACAACTGTTTCCAACTTTCGATTTGCATTATTTTCAATCGAATACCGAGGGCGAAATTATTGATAAACTCCACCAAACAGGGTTCGAATTCGACGGTATTGTACTAAATGCCGGAGCTTATACGCATACTTCGGTGGCCATTGCCGATGCTATACGGTCGATAACAACGCCGGTGATTGAAGTTCACATTTCCAATGTTTTCAAACGCGAATCGTTCCGCCATCACTCCTATTTATCCGAAGTTTGCAAAGGATGTATTATCGGATTCGGGATGGATTCGTATCGATTGGCCATTGAGTCATTTACAGTTTAACAGGGATCAATTAAGTATTTACTATTTAAAAATGTACCATTTACTATTTAATAAAAAGAAGATAAACAGCACATTACTGTTTTATTAATGTGATATTATATTATTCTCATTACTTAGTTTTTTAAAAATTTGTTTATTTAAAAATTTCTTATGTCAAAATTAACAAAAATAGTAGCCACCATAAGCGACAAACGCTGTGATGTAGATTTTATACAAGAGTTATTCAACGAAGGAATGAACGTGGTTCGCATGAATTCGGCTCACCTCCAGAAAGAAGGTTTTCTGAAAATTATCAATAACGTACGGGCGGTAAGCAATCATATTGCACTGCTTATGGACACCAAAGGACCCGAAGTCCGGACAACTATTGTAAGCAACGAGGACATCGAAATTAAAACCGGCGATATTATTAAAGTGGTGGGCAATCCGGATATTGTAAGTACTATCGAGTGCATTGCGGTTAATTATCCGCTTTTTGTGAGGGATTTGCATGTTGGCGACGATATACTGATCGACGATGGTGAAATTGATTTAAAAGTAGAAGAAAAAACCGCTGAATACCTGCTGTGCAAGGCGCAAAACGATGGTGTTCTCGGAAGTCGTAAAAGTGTGAATGTACCCGGTGTACGCATTAATTTACCATCACTTACCGAACGCGACAAACAAAATATAATTTTTGCCATCGAAAATAACATCGACTTTATTGCCCATTCGTTTGTACGCAATAAACAGGATGTAATTGATATTCAGAATATTCTTGACGAACACAAGAGTCCGATCAAAATTATTTCAAAAATTGAAAATCAGGAAGGCGTTGATAATATCGACGAAATTCTGAAACAAACCTATGGCGTAATGATTGCCCGCGGCGATTTGGGAATAGAAGTGGCGCAGGAAAAAATTCCGGGTATACAACGCCGGTTGATTCGCAAGTGTGTGCAGGCTAAAAAACCGGTGATTGTGGCTACTCAGATGCTTCACACCATGATTAAAAATCCACGACCCACCCGTGCCGAGGTAACCGACATAGCCAATGCTATTTATTACCGCACCGATGCATTGATGCTCAGCGGCGAAACAGCCTACGGTAAATATCCGGTGGAGGCAGTGCGCACCATGGCAACCATAGCCAAAGAAGCCGAACAAACTAAAATGTCTGAAAATGATATTCCTATCGAAATAAGCACCAACGATTTAACTTCATTTTTAGCTCATGCAGCTGTTGAAGCATATACTAAACTCGGTACAAAAGCCATTATTACTGATACTTATAGCGGCCGTACGGCACGGTATCTTGCTGCTTACCGCGGCACGAGACCGGTTTTAGCCATCTGTTATCACGATTTTTCTACCCGTGTTCTCGCTCTTTCGTACGGTGTTTTTCCGTTTTACAAGGAAAGTAAAGGCAACACACAACAATACTTTATTGAAGCCTTGCAGGATTTGCTGAAAAAAGGGCTGATTGAACAAGAAGACTCGTTATGTTATCTGAGTGGAAGTTTTGGCGAAGGTTTCGGCACAACTTTTCTGGAGGTAAATCAGGTGAATAAGATTTTAGCTTCGCGCGATAAATATATATTACCAAACTTTTAATAAAAAGGAGTTTTGAAAGGGAGTTTTTGATGAAATAAAAGAAATACGTTTATCAAATAAACAGTTTAAAAACACACAAATTTTTAAATTTGATAAATAAACACTGTCAATCCCTCCATTTTACACGAAACAGGATGTCGCGAATACTCTTCGGGATATCCTGTTTTTTTTATTACAGATTAAAAATTTATTCCTACTTTTGTACACCACCTTGATAATGCATGTATGACTAAGTTTCGGCATATATTTTACCTGTTTTTAGCCTGTATTATTTTATACAGTTGTACTACTGCACCTGTGCTCAATGAGTTGAAAACCGCCGAACAACTTATTGAAATAGCTCCTGACTCCGCGTTACAAATACTCCGAAAACTGAATGGAAAAACCATCAGCGATAATCACAATCGTGCCTTATACGCTTTGTTGTTGAGCCAGGCTTTAGACAAAAACGAAATAAATATTGAAAATGACTCTTTAATTAGTATAGCTACCGATTATTTTGATAATTCAGACCCACTTCATGCCGGGTATGCCTGGTTTTATCATTCACGTACAGCTCGAAACCGTGGAAATTTGGAAGAACAGGCAAATAATCTGTTTATAGCAATGGAATATGCCGAAAAATCAAAAAACAACAGGTTATTAGGATGTGTAATATATGATAAAGCATTAATGCAGTTTTATCAAAGACAGTACAATTATTCAATTTCGTATTTTAAATCTGCTGCAAACTGTTTTGAGCAAATCAAAGATAAAAAAAGTAATATCTTAAGCAATTTATATATTGGATACTGCTATTTGTATACTTCAAAAATTGATAGCGCTCAGGTATATTACAGGCATGCCGAAAAAGTGGCTTCAAGTATAAATAATAAGGTACTTTTATCGATCATATATAGAAATATCGGTACAGCTTATTTTCAACAAGCGAATTTCAATGAAGCATTAAAGTATTTCTATAAGGTGCCATTAACCAATAACAATGTTTATGATAGCAATAAATATTATCTGATCGCTGATGTATATATTAAAACCAACAGATTAGATTCTGCAAGATACTATCTGAATAAAGTAGATAACTTACACGAAATAGCTCCTGATTATTACAGATTATGGCAAGCCATTGCAGAAATGGAAAATGACAAAACAAAAGCATTATTCTTTGCTAATAAAGTTAGTGTTGTAACCGATTCAATATATAAGAAAAAGCTTGAAACAAGTTTAGCAGGGCTCGAAAAGAAATATAAATATCAGGGTTTACAAATTGTTAATCAAACACTGTCACTTAAAAACAAACAAAAGGGATTACTATTATTATTTTCGTTGTTAGTTTTGAGTATTCTTAGTGTAATTATGATGTTTTGGAAATTAAGAGTTAAAAAAAATGAAATAGTTGTTCAAAAACAATTGTTAGCGAATGAAACAGCAATATTGAAATCAGAGAAAGTTAACAACGCTTTACTCGAAAAACAATTGCACCTTCAATCAATTTTACTCTCCAATTTAAATATGTATAGAAAAAATACAGTCAAACGACCTGGTTTGTGGAAGGATGGCTCAACTGATATTTTAACAGATCAACTCAATACATTTTACGACGAACTGATTACTCATGTTAATATGGAATATAATAATTTCACGTTTAGATTAAAAGAGATTTTTCCCAATTTAACCGAAAGGGATATAAAATTTTGTTGTTTGCTTCTTGCTAATTTCGAAACAGGAATGATAGCCACTATTTTTAATATTAATAATCACTCCATAATTATTCAGCGTTCACGCCTTCGGAATAAATTAAATTTACAAACTTCTGATAATTTAATTGAATTTCTTCGTCAATTTTGACCCTTTTTTTAGCTCTCTTTTGTTTAATTATTGCATGTATACATAGGAGCATTTTTTTATAGCATTAATATGCTGTAAAACAGTTATATAAATTTATATTTGATTGCTGTTGTATACAAAATAAATCCGGTATTTTCAAAAAATATCGGATTTTTTTTGTATTTATTTGTAGGATAAATAATTAAAAAATTTATCCCCATGAAAAAGATTTTTATTACTCTTGCAGCAGTAACTTTTGTAGCTACATTATTTTTCAATCAAAAAAGTATTGTACAAAACACTAAATTATTGGCAACCGATCCACCAATAATAACATTTCCGCCACGTATGATTAATGTAAAAAGTACAACACCTGTAATGAATTTATATATTACAGAAATTATGATTCCAACAAAATTAGTTTAAAAAATAAAATATGTTTGTTCATGACAATAACCTAAACTGTACGAACGGTAGATAGAGGAATACTATCTGCCGGTTTCTAAAAACAAAAGGGATTTATGGCGATAAAATCTCATTTTCGGTTAAAACATCCATGTATTAGGTAAAAACATCCATGTATCCGACGAAAACATTCAGGTATCCGACAAAAACATCCATGTTTCAAACGTAAACAACCATGATTCCAACGAATACATGCTTGTATCCAACGAAAACATGCTTGTATCCAACGAAAACATGCTTGAATCCAACGAAAACATGCTTGAATCCAACGAAAACATGCATGTTTCCGACAAAAACAAGCATGTTTCAAACAAATAGTGATTGTTTTGAAAAAAGCAGAAAGAAAAACTCTGATTTAGTCACAGAGAGTAAAAATAAAACAAGTATTAAAAATTAAAAATGAATTAAAAATGAAGAAAGATCGAATTGTTTTAGATTTTGTGAGAATTCCGGTAGCTCAACAAACCGAATTTGGTAAAGGTGTAATCAGTAAAATGAAAAATAACCCGAAATTTCCTACACCTGATGTAAGTATTGATGAACTGGAAGCTAAAAACACCTTACTCGAAACGCGCAGTGTGGCTGCATTAGGTGGCGGTAAGGAAGCAACTGCCCTGCTACATCAAACACAAGAGGAATGGGTGGATAGTATGCGTAAAATGGCAAAATATGTTGACCGTATAGCCGATGGTGATGATACTGTTATTTTGAGTGCAGGTTTTCATTTAGCCAAACAACCTGCACCTGCCGTTCGTCCCGACTTTAGTGTGGAGTTAGGTGATAAATCAGGTTCAGTAACTATCCATCGTCAGGCTGTGGAAGGCGCTAAATCGTACATATGGCAATACAGCACGGGCGAAACACCAGCAGCCACTGATGCCGATTGGGTAACTGCACAGGTTACATCCAAAGCCTCGGTCGAACTCACGGGGCTTACGCCAAAAACCACTTACTGGTTCAGGTCTGCTGTAGTAACTACTGCGGGTACGTCAGCTTATAACTCACCGATAATGCAGGTGGTAATATAAAAAACAATTTAAGTCGGAGTATATCATTAAAGGTATACTCTGGCTGCCGCGCGATTACATCGCGTGGCAAGCAGGCAAATACGCTGAAATGACACAACCTCACAACCCTGTCGGCGGTTGAAGACCCCGACAGCGGTTGAAAACAGAAGAAAAACAAAACTTTTTACAACTATTATATGAAAATCAACACATTAATGCTACTGTTGCTACTGCCCATTGGGCTTATTGCCCAATCGAACAAAGTATCGTACACCTACGACCAAGCCGGAAACCGCATTACGCGTACGATTACATTAAATTCAGCGGGTGCCAAACAACATACCGAAACCACCGATAGTGTGGTAGTGAAGGATATGATTGGCGAACGTACCATAACTGTTTACCCAAACCCAACCAAGGGTGCGTTAAATATTGAAATTACCGGCGGCGACGACAAAAGCCGAATTCATTTAATGCTCTTTAATGCCGATGGAAAACGGCTGCAAAACAAAACCGTACAACCCGGCATCCATCCCATTGATATGACGGCTTACCCCGTGGCTTTTTATATTTTAAAGGTGCAGGATGGTGATAAATTTACTGAATATAAAATTATAAAACAATAAGATTTCGCTCATCAGCTGCTGGCTACCGTGCGATTGTATCACCTGGTAAGTAGGTAAATACGCTGAAATGACACAACTCACAACCCCGAAAGCGGTTGAAAACAGAATAAATATAAACACTTAAAAAATAAATTACTTATGAAAACATTAAAATTAATAACCTTTACAATGATCGTTCTATTATTTTCAAGTTTATTATTTGCAGCAAATCCGAAAACCGAAACGGCTGACGATATTTCAAATGCAATGGTCGAAAACATGCACAAAGATTTGAATCTCTCAAAGGATCAAAAAGAAACACTGAAAAAGAAAGCGAAAATTTATGCTGATAAACTGATTGAAGCCAGATCAATGAGCAACAAAGAAGCATCATATCCATTTATGGAAATAGCAACCGGAGAATATCAATTGGCTATAGATAGCCTATTAACTTCTGATCAAAAAGTTCAGAAGGAAAAAAAGAGCAAAGAAAGAATTGATGAAGTTGTCGCAAATTTAAAATCTAATAAATAATCTTGCTAAAAACTATTTTCTAATAATGTTTTTAACCAAAAAATATAATACCATGAAACGAAACAAATTAAGTATTCTAATTCCAATATTTCTTACATTCTTTTCTCTTTCAACTTTTGGACAAGCTGGAACTATTTCATTTAGTCAATACTGTTATGCAAATATACCTCAAACTTGGAATATAAATATTAATGAACATAAAGCAGTAAGAATCAATTATTCAATAGATTGTACTCTTAATTCTGATCTATTTGCATTGTTTGATAATTCAAGTTCATCTATGATTTTTTATACCAATGGATTTCGTAGCGGAACAACTTGCACAATTGCTCAAACAGGAATTGCTACCATTGTATTTACACCTTACACTTCAGGTTATAAAACAATAAATGTCATTTATGCTGCAGATAATCCTTTAATTGTAACAAGTGAACTTTCTGTAGCAGGGAATGCTAATATATTTGGGAAACTCAATGTTAACCAATCAATAGAAGTAGGTTCAACTTATAAAACTAAAATTATGGATTTTCCGGGGCACACCACTTGGATAGATCTTCCTGTCGTTTCAGGTAAGGCTACCGGTATTGGTAGCGGAGGTCCCGGACAAAACGCATGGATAGCCTATGCAGGAAATGCAACTCAATGGTTTACAAATTCTTCAATGGGTGATATTTGTTATCGTAACCTCAATGGAAGATTGTTGTTTGGAAATCAAACCCAAAATTCTACGATGGCAATCTCTGGTAATAAAGTCGGAATTGGCACTAATAGTCCAAAAGCCTTATTAGATGTTTACGGTAAGCAAATGACCGGTACGGGGTCTCAAACTACATTCTTGAGCAATAACACATTACAAATACAGCAAAACGCAAATACTGAAACATCTATGAGCTTCTGGCAAAATGGAGTAGCCAAAGCCCTTATTGGAAGTAAACCAAACGATTCGAGATTATACTTTACCAACGACAATAATGGTGGTGGTTTAGGCGATGCCAATCATTCGATAACTTTAGACATAAACGGCAAAGTAGGCATAGGTACTACTACCCCCGATTCTTTGCTTACCGTTAAGGGGGGTATTCATGCCCGTTCGGTTATTATCGATATGGACGGAGCGCTTGTTCCCGATTTTGTTTTCGACCCAACCTATAACCTGATGCCACTCACACAGGTAGAGCAATTTGTAAAAACCAACCGCCACTTACCCCTAATTCCTTCGGCTACCGAAGTACAGGAAAAAGGCATGAACATGGGCGAAATGCAAAACAAACTGTTGCAGAAAATTGAGGAACTGACGCTGTATGTGATAGAGCAGCAAAAAAGGATAGAGCAATTAGAGAAAAATCAAAAATAAGCACCTATTATTGAGGTATAACTTTTCCAAAGTTCATCAACTTTGGAAAAGTTATCAGGAAAAATTACGTCTGAATTTTCAAACCATAACTTCAAACACATCATCATGCATATCAACTATATATACTCAATGCCAATAATCAGGAATTTTAATATTGGTAAACAGAAAGTGCTTATCCTTTTGCTTATCCTATGGACTATGAATGTATGGGGGCAAGAACCAAACTATATATTAAACAAGAATGAGTCAGGAATAACCAGACAATACAAGGCATACGACTTTATCTCGCTTAAACCCGGGTTCAGTTACAGTGCCCTTACAGGCAATAGTTTCAATGCCAAAATACAAAAAGGTATACCCCCTTTACCTGCTTCAAATACTTATGCCATGCCCGATGGCACAATAACATCCAATCCTGCCGACGGAGGTATTGTGGGTAGTATTCCCGGGCGATTCAATGTTAATGGAGGAGCTGCAACCTTTAGCATACCCATTGAATGTCCTGCAGGTATTAACGGAAAACAACCCAATATATCATTAGAATATAATAGTCAGGGTGGAAATGGACCGCTTGGTGTAGGATGGAATATTGGCGGTTTGTCTTCAATTACCAGAACCGGCATGAATTTATTCAGTGATAACAATTTCTCGGGAATAAATGTTGATGATGAATTATTTTTGCTTGATGGAAACCGGTTAATTGTAACAAACAGTGTTATACCCACTGAATATAATATAACTTTAAACGGAAACCCTAATACAACTGTAGCTTTTCATTTATATGAATGGAATACAACTCCCGGATCAAAATTTGAAACTGAAAATAAGACCTTCAGCAAAATTGAAACTTTCGGAAGCATACCTTATATCTGTTTCAATACTCCGGCCAACTACACCCAATGGGTGAGCAAATCAACGGGGCCACGTTATTTTAAAGTATCGACAAAAGCCGGTGATATTATTGAATATACGGCAGCACGCAATCACGACTACATTACCGAAGATAATGGTGAAACGGTGAATATGGACTGGGTTATTACTAAAATTACCGATGCAAATGGTAACTATATGACCATTTCGTACGATGATAGCTACGAACCTCAGACTGTGATTAAACAAATTGACTATACAAGAAATAGCACGAATAACAGTTTGCCTTTTATGAGCGTAATATTCAACTATGTAGAAAAAATTCAGGTAGAGAGTTTTTATATTTCAAATGCATCTTTCAACGATCATTTTCTTTTAAAAAACATTCAAATTAAGCCGATTAATGCACCCGTAATAAAACAATATGATTTGAATTATGCTGAAAGTGAAAGAGATAAAAAATACTATCTTGAAAACATCTCGTTAACAGGAATAGGGAATGAAAAATTTAATCCTACAGTTTTTGAATGGGGTGTAAATAACGAAGTTATAAATATTGGCTTAACTAACACCCCTGAACCATATTCTCAGCAACCGGTATCCAAATCGGACCGATACTGGCAAACAATTAATGCCAACGGCGATGGAATTGATGATGTGGTTAACTTCTATCCGGCTAAAATAGCTGATCAAAATGGGGTATATCAAACTAAAAATTATGTACAAATTTTTAACACATCAATAAGTAATGGTCAGTTTTCGTTTTCGAATGCCGAAAGTCATGAAATTGGCGATGCATTCTCCTACAACGACATTAAATCACCTAACCCAAGTGTACTCACCGGCGATATTAACGGCGACGGAAAAGACGAATTGATTATACCTCAGCTAAGCATAACCAACAATAATGTAATGCAATTTAAAATTGTTGGAGGAAATACGCTTGAACGCGTAATGAATTCAAGTACCTTGCCTGCGTACAATATTGCCGATATTAATAATGATGGCATTGATGAAATTATATACATTGAAAAAGTAATAACAGGAAACGAATATAGTGGTGCAATTAGCTATACGCTGGCAAACAACAGTAAATCATGGGTATCCATTCAATTTAGTATCCCTGATGTACCGCAACGAATCATTTGTTCCGATTTTAATTCAGACGGACTTGTCGATCTTATGATTTTAACCGACACCCGGTATTATATCTATGAAAATGAGGGCAGCAACAAAAATATAATCGTTAATCCAACCGCTATTTTTGAAAAAATTGAATCAAATAATGATTGGTCTAAGCTTAATAATGGTTTAAGCACCATAAAAAAAGGCGATTTTAATGGAGATGGTTCAGTGGATTTTATAATAAACGGACACTGTAATTCAAATTGGTCACTGGCAATCAACGATGGTAATTTTGGTTTCGATTACATACCGTTAAATAATATCACTGCCACCGAAGAGGATTACACAAGTAACAATAATGACAAAGAAGATTGCATAGTAACCGATTTTAACCGCGATGG
>JAKLIM010000180.1 GCA_022709605.1 Bacteroidota bacterium
ACAAGGTTATGCCCGATTTCGCATCATAGCTCCTCAGGCTCAAAGTATTGTGGTTAGCCTTGGACTTGGTGGAGCAAAAGGTGGAACTCCTCTTTCAAAAACAGAGGATGGTTCATGGATGGGAACAACTGCAGGGCCAATGGACGAAGGTTTCCATTATTATCATCTCACAATTGACGGCGGTGTGTTTAATGATCCGGGCGCATTGAATTTCTTCGGTTCAACCCGTTGGGAAAGCGGTATTGAGATTCCGGCTCACGACAAAGATTTTTATGCACTGAAAGATGTTCCTCACGGAAATGTTCAGCAGGTTTTGTTTCCTTCAAAAAGTACAAATACATCGCGCAGGGCATTTATTTATACTCCTCCCGGATATGGTAAAGATACTAAAAAACGCTATCCGGTGCTGTATCTGCAACATGGTTGGGGTGAAGATGAAACAGCCTGGAGCAATCAGGGACATGCTAATTTGATTATGGATAACATGATTGCCGATGGTAAAATTAAACCTTTTATTATTGTTATGACCTATGGCATGACCAATGAGGTAAAATTCGGAAAAATCAGAAGTTTCGATATTAAACCATTCCAAACTGTTCTTGTCGACGAACTTATCCCTTATGTTGATGCGAATTTCCGCACACTTGCCAATCAATCGAACCGCGCTATGGCCGGACTTTCGATGGGAGGTATGGAAACTCAGACCATCACACTGGCTCGCCCCGATGTTTTCTCTTACTACGCATTGTTAAGCGGTGGCACTTATAAACCGGAAGAAATCAAGGGTAAGGCAAATCCAAAACTAATTTTTATCAGCTGCGGTAGTCGCGAAAATCCTGATGGCGTAAAAAATGCTGTTGTCGATTTGAATGCTGCAGGTATTAAAGCCGTTTCGTACGTTTCTGAAAATACAGCTCATGAGTTCCTTACATGGCGTCGCAGCTTGCGCGAACTAGCTCCATTACTTTTCAAATAATAATAACACTTTAAAAATATATAAATATGAAATACAAATCATTAGCTGTTTTTGCACTGGCTGCATTGACAAGCGGAATCTGTTCGGCTCAGGTGTTGGAGGATTTTAAAGTGACTCCCACTACTCAGCAGGGAAAACAATATCCGCAGGTAAATTCCGAACGCAAAGTTCGGGTGAGCATTCCGGCCCGTGATGCACAAAGAGTTCAGTTGGATATTGGTGGTGTGAAATATGATTTAAAAAAGGATACCAGTGGCGTTTGGACAGGTGAATCGGCACCTCAGGACGAAGGTTTTCACTACTATCAGATCAATATAGATGGCGCTTCTGTGCCCGATCCGGGAAGTTTGTATTTTTTCGGTGCAAGCCGTTGGGGTAGTGGTATTGAAGTACCATCAAAAGATCAGGATTTCTTTGCGATGAAAAATGTACCACACGGACAATTGCGCGAAAATCAGTATTTTTCCAAAACCAGCAATAGTGTTCGCCGGGTTTATATTTACACTCCTCCGGGATACGATAATAATAGTAAAAAATACCCTGTTTTGTATCTTCAACATGGTATGGGCGAAAATGAAACCGGCTGGGGGAATCAGGGACATGCTAACCTGATTATGGATAACCTGATTGCCGAAGGTAAAGCTATACCGTTTATTATTGTAATGGAAAACAGTGCTGTAGATCTGAGTGGAATGCCACGTCGCCCACGACCGGGCACAACTCCGGGACAAGGTGCACCGGGTCCTTCAATGAATAGTTTTAATTTTGCCGGACAGTTCGAACGCATTTTGATTGATGATCTGATTCCTTATGTCGAATCGAATTTCCGTGTGATTGCCAATCAGAAACAACGTGCTATGGCCGGATTGTCGATGGGTGGTATGCAAACCCGATCTATTGTCAAGACTAATCCTGAAAAGTTTTCTTATGTTGGGCTGTTTAGTAGTGGCACTTTCTCTCCTTCTGAAATCAAGGATATCGAACTGTTCAAAAAAGCGGGCAAACTTTTTTTTATGAGTTTTGGTAGTCGCGAGGCTGCTGGTGCTGCACAGATTGGTGCTGTTGCCGAAGAATGGAATGCCATTGGAATTAAAGGAGTTTCTTACGTTTCGCCCGAAACAGCTCACGAATGGCACTCGTGGAGAAGAAGTTTATATGAATTTGCTCCTCTTCTTTTTAAGGCTAAATAAAAAATGAGAAGATTGATAATGATAATGATTCTGCTTCAAACAATCGGTATTGCCGGTTTTGGGCAGGAGAATAATAAACCGACACCGGCAGTAACCAATATTGCCGGTGTTGAATATCCGCGTATCTTATCCGATTTGAAAGTTGAGTTTAGGTTCAAAGCCCCTACTGCACAGAAGGTTCAGATTGATTTGGGAAAAATGTATGACATGATCCGCGACGAACAGGGTGTTTGGACAGTAACCACCGATCCTCAGGTTCCCGGTTTTCATTACTATTCGCTGGTGATTGATGGTGTGAAGGTAGCCGATCCTGCCAGCGAATCGTTTTTCGGTACCGGTCGCATGTCCAGCGCCATTGATATTCCGGAAAAAGGTACGGATTTTTATGATTTGAAAGATGTTCCGCATGGATCTTTAAGTTCGAAATACTATTTTTCGAAAGTGACCAATAGTTGGCGACATTTGTTCGTTTATACGCCTCCCGGATATGATGTAAATGCGAAAATTAAATATCCGACGGTGTATATTCAACATGGTGGCGGTGAAGACGAACGCGGTTGGGCGGTACAGGGTAAAGCAGATATTATTCTGGATAACCTGATTGCTCAGGGCAAAGCCAAACCGATGATTGTGATTATTTCCAATGGCAATGTCAGTTCGGGTAAAGGTGGTTACAGCAACGAAGCTATGTCGGCTTTCAAAGAAGAGATGACACAAAACATTGTTCCTTTTATCGACAAAAATTATCGTACCCTGGCTTATGCGAAACATCGTGCGCTTTGCGGACTGTCGATGGGTGGTGGACAATCGTTCTATGCCGGTCTGGGCAATCTGAATGTTTTTTCGTCTGTCGGTATTTTTAGTTCGGGCATTTTTGGCGGAATAGCCAGTCCAACGGGAAAGTCATTTGATGCCGAAAAAGAAATGCCCGGTATACTGAGCAATTCCAACACGTTCAATCAGAAATTGAAGCTTTTATACATCTCTGTGGGTGAACAGGATCCTCGTTTAGCCTATACCAAAGCCGCAGTGAGTAAATTCCGCGAAAGTGCTTTGAAGGTTGAGTTTGCTTCTTTTCCGGGTGATCATGAGTGGCAGGTTTGGCGCAAAAGTTTGCACGACTTTGCTCAACGTGTGTTCAAATAATAGTCATTTTAAAAAGTATCGAAATGAATTATAAATATTTACTTTTCGTTTTTGCAACCGCATTTGTTTGTCAACTTAATATGGCACAGTCGGTTGTAGAGGATTTTAAACCATCATCGGTCAATCAACCCGGAAAACTATTTCCACAGGTTAATTCCGAAGGTCGTGTTCGCGTGAGTATTCCTGCATCTGAAGCTCAAAAAGTACAACTTGATATCGGTGGTGTGAAATATGATTTGAAAAAAGATGAAAAAGGTGTGTGGACAGGCGAATCGGCTCCACAAGTCGAAGGTTTTCATTATTACCAACTCAACGTGGATGGCGCTTCCGTTCCCGATCCGGGAAGTCTGTATTTTTACGGTGCAAGCCGCTGGGGAAGTGCTATTGAAATTCCGGCACCCGATCAGGATTTTTATGCTCTGAAAGATGTTCCACACGGACTTGTTAGTCAAAAACTTTATTTCTCGAAAATTACTAATTCCTGGCGTCGTTGCTTCGTTTATACTCCGGCTGAGTACGATAAGAATATCAGTAAACGTTATCCGGTGCTGTATCTGCAACATGGAAGTGGTGAAGACGAAACCGGTTGGCCTACGCAAGGAAAAGCCAATTTGATTCTCGACAACTTGATGGCTGCAAATAAGGCAGTACCAATGATTGTGGTGATGGACAACGGTTATGCCACAAAAGCTCAAACCTCCGATGCTAAAAGTAAAGGAGCTTTCCCATTCGAAGAAGTTATGATTGATGAGATAATTCCAATGATTGATGCTTCTTTCCGAACTCTTACCGATCGTGAGCACAGAGCTATGGCCGGTTTGTCGATGGGAGCTAATCAAACCATTACAATTACCATGAATAATTTGGATAAATTCTCTTACATTGCCGGATTTAGCGGAACGTCAAACTATCCACGCACGGATGTTATTGACCCTGCAACATTTATGGGTGGTAAATTCAAAGATGGAGCAGCACTCAACAAGCAAATAAAACTCTTTTGGCTTGGATTGGGAACAACAGAACCTAATCCATTCCCCGGCTCGGTGAAAGCTTTCCGCAATATGTTAGAAAAGCAAGGTGTAAAATACACCTACTACGAATCGCCCGGCACAGCGCACGAATGGCTTACCTGGCGCCGGGATCTGAATCAATTTGCATCATTGATTTTTAAATAAATTTTTAAACCTGAGTAAAAAGTACTTAAATACATAAATTTACTATTTTATAATTCAGATTTTGTTTTAATTTTTAAAGAAAATATCTATTAATATAAGTATCGATTGTTCCAAAAAATTATCTTTGTAGAATTAGTCGTCTATTTTTTTTTGAGTAATTGTAAATTATTAAAGCAAGATGAAATGAACATGACAAAATTTAAACAATTTTGATCCACAGGGGAATGTTTAAATTTTGTTATGTGAGTTCCATGTGACCTTTAAAAAAATAATTATAAACAGATGAAAAAACTAACATTCATTTTTATGACAAGTATTCTGATAGCATGTGGAACCCAAAAGTCCGCTTCGCCAACGGCTGAAGATTTTGATTATACGGTAGATAAATTTGCCGACATTGAAATTCTGCGATACCGCGTACCCGATTTTGACAGTCTAAGCCTCAAACAGAAAGAACTGATTTATTATTTGAATCAGGCTGCTTTGGAAGGTCGCGATATACTTTATGATCAGAATAACAAATACAATCTATTGATTCGCCGAACGCTCGAAACAGTTTATACGAACTACAAAGGCGACCGTAAATCTGCTGATTTTGAAAGACTTACTACCTATATGAAGCGCATTTGGATGGGGAATGGCATTCATCATCATTATTCCGAAGATAAATTTATCCCTGAATTTTCCGAAAAATTCCTTGAAGCATCCATCAAATCACTGGAACCTGAGTTGATTGCTCCTCTTTTGCAACCCGGAGAAAAAGCGGAGAATTTAATCCAAAAGTTATTGCCGGTTATTTTCGATCCGACCATTTATCCCAAACGTACCAATCAGGCCGACGGAGTAGATTTAATTCTTACTTCGGGTAATAATTATTACGAAGGTATAACTCAATCCGAAGTTGAAGCATTTTACAGTAAAATGAAAAATCCGGGGGACAGCACACCTGTTTCGTATGGTTTAAACAGTAAGTTGGTGAAAGAAAACGGAATTATAAAAGAGAAAATTTATAAACAAGGAGGTTTGTACTCTTCGGCCATTGACAAAATAGTATATTGGTTGAAAAAAGCATCCGAAGTTGCTGAAAACGAAAAACAACGTGATGTAATCAATTCATTGATAAAATTTTACATAACTGGCGATTTGAAAGTTTACGATGAATATGCAATAAAATGGGTTCAGGATTTAGATTCGCAGGTCGATTTTGTGAACGGTTTTACCGAAACGTATGGCGATCCACTTGGCTTAAAAGGTTCATGGGAATCGCTTGTTAACTTCAAAAACATTGAAGCAACCAAACGTACCGAAATTATCAGTTCCAATGCACAGTGGTTCGAAGACAACTCGCCGGTAGATGCTAAATACAAAAAAGAAAAAGTGAAAGGAGTCTCAGCCAAAGTAATCACAGCTACCATTTTGGCCGGCGATTGTTATCCCGCCACGCCCATTGGTATCAACTTGCCCAATGCCAACTGGATACGTGCAGAATACGGTTCGAAATCGGTAACCATCGAAAACATCACCGAGGCGTATGATCACGCAGCCATGGGAAATGGTTTTAACGAGGAATTTATGTGGAGCGATGAGGAACGAAAACGGGCGAAAGAATTTGCATCGCTGACCAACAATCTGCACACCGATTTGCACGAATGTCTTGGCCACGGTTCCGGAAAACTACTTCCGGGCGTTGATCCTGATGCGTTGAAAGCGTATGGCTCAACCATCGAAGAAGCCCGTGCCGACTTGTTTGGGTTGTATTATGTGGGAGATCCTAAAATAACAGAACTCAAACTTTTGCCCGACAAAGAAGCGTATAAAGCTGAATATTACCAATTTATAATGAATGGGTTAATGACACAACTCACGCGGATACAGCCTGGAAAAAACATTGAAGAATCGCACATGCGGAACCGACAATTGATAGCAGCCTGGGTTTATGAAAAAGGAAAACCGGACAATGTTATTGAAATAAAAAAACGTGATGGAGAATCGTTTGTGGTAGTGAACAATTACGAAAAACTGAGAACATTGTTTGGACAGTTACTTGCTGAAATTCAGCGCATTAAATCGACAGGTGATTTTGAAGGTGGACGGAACTTAGTTGAAAATTATGCTGTTAAAGTTGATGCAGCATTGCACGCCGAAGTACTCGAACGGTATAAAAAACTAAATCTGGCACCTTACAAAGGTTTTGTAAACCCGGTTTATACTTTAGAAACGAATAAAAAAGGTGATATAAAAGATGTAAAGGTTACGTATGACGAAAATTATATCGATCAAAACCTCAGGTATTCAAAAGATTATTCAAGTTTGCCAACTTTTAATTAAATTGTGTCGTCCTGAAAAAACGTTACAGGTTTTGATACAAAAATAATTAATTTATCTCAGTTCAAAAGGTTAACCTTTTGAACTGAGATTTTTTTATAGGTTTTTACACTAATTTTTTCTTGCGAGTGCATTTGTATTGGCGTTAGTAGCGAACAAGACATATGCGGTCTAAATTGGTTATATGACCTTATACTCTGACCTACAATTATTCCCATTGATTTCTTATCCACTTTGTACTCTTCTAATAAAAATTCATTTTTCAATATACCATTTACTCTTTCAGCAACAGCATTTGCATATGGATCATACGATTCGGTCATGCTTACTTTAATATTATACTTTTTAAGTAATTTTTGATACTCATCGCAGCAATACTGTATTCCACGATCAGAATGATGTATAAGAGCTTTATCTTGATATATTCTGTTTTTTAATGCTGTTTTGAGTGCTCGAATAGCCCCCTCTGCACTTAAATTATC
>JAKLIM010000181.1 GCA_022709605.1 Bacteroidota bacterium
TAATGCCAAAGAAATACGGATTTCCGGTTGCATTTATAATGATAAAAATGAGAATGGATTGAAAGACAAGCGCGAACAAGGAATTAAAAATATACCTGTTTCGGATGGAAAACAAATTGTTTTTACTAATTCAAAAGGCATTTATTCTTTAAAAACAACTACCGGAAATTCAATTTTCCCCATTTTACCTTCTGTGTATTCCTTTTCAGTGAAACAGGGAAAAGTATTTAATTCAAATTATAAATATTTATCCGCAAATATTAATAATGACATTTTAAATTTTAGTCTCGTTAAAAAAAAGCGGGCAAATTTAGCATTTAGCTTTTCTGCAGTGGGCGACATTCAGGTAAGTAATGATACAGAACTTAACTACGCAGCAAAATCGATAGGAGCTGAGTTAGCTTCGGCCGGTAATTTTGAGTTTAATCTTCTGCTTGGCGATTTAGTGAATGATAATCCTTCCTTATTGCCTTCTATGAAAGGCTTTTTCTCGAATTTTCATAGCCCAACCTGGACAGTTTATGGGAATCATGATCGTTTTGTTATTGATTCAACAACAACAGATGAAGCCTTCAATCAAACATTTGGAGCATCAGTATATGCTTTTAACAGAGGTCTGGTGCATTTTATTGTGCTGAATAGTATATCTTCAAAAGGTCAGAAAGGTTACGAAGGCAGGTTTAGCGACGATCAGTTCGAATTTGTAAAAAATGATCTGAAACTTGTACCGGAAAATCATTTAATAGTTATTTCGCAACATATTCCGCTCAAACATATCAAAAACGGTCAACTACTTTTGGACCTTTTAGCTGATCGCAAACAAGTTCTGATTTTATCGGGACACACACATACAACCGAACGGTATTTTCACAATATTAAAGGCGGTTTAGTTCATGAAATTGGAGTTGGCGCTTCGTGTGGCAATTGGTGGACTGGTGAAAAAAATGCGTTTGGAGTGCCCGTTGCGCTTATGCAATGTGGTAGTTTGCCTAATTATTATGTTATTGATATCAATAAAAACAAATATAGCTTCCGATACAAAGGCATTGGACAAGATTCGGACAATCAGATGGGGATTTGGTCTGAAACTTCAGCATCTAAGGAAAAAAATGATTCAATTCAGATTCTCGCGAATATTTTCGGTGGTTCTGATAGCACGATTGTTACGCTTCGTTTGAATAATGAAGACCAAATTATGATGAAAAAAGCAAAAGTGATTTCGCCCAATGTGGAGCAATTGGTTGATAAAAACAAAGCCAATATTTACCCCACAACGGGAAACACAAGAAATCCAATCAGAAAAAGTCCATCGCCGCATATCTGGGCAATAAATTTACCTCATTTACTTCCCGGAACTCATCTGGTGGAAATAATTGCTTCCGATCGATTTGGATTATCAGTAACCCAAAAGCAGCTGATTTACATTCCCTGAAATGCTTAATAAACAAAGCCGAATCAAATTCTTAAAATTTAATTCGGCTTATTTTATTTATTGTATTTTGAGCGGCAAACGGGACTCGAACCCGCGACCCTCAGCTTGGGAAGCTAATGCTCTACCGACTGAGCTATTGCCGCAATTTGTTGTTTTCGGTACTTGAAAATTGTAATTGCAAAAGTATAAGTATTTTCATAATATTCATGCTTAAATTGTAAGAATGTTTTTCTAAATGTTGAAGTTTCCTGCATTGCATAAACATGTTTTATAACATTCTGATTTGTATAAGTAGAATAATCATCAGATTATGAATTATTTAATATCATTATTGTAATTAATCAGACTAAAAATTACTACAATTTATCTCCCTTTATTACTTAATTGTCCACCCTTGAATTGTTTCATATAATTTATCTTTGCACATAGTTTTTTATTAGAAATTTTCATATATTTACATGCAATTTTTCTCTAAAAGAAAATCTGTACGAATCTTAAATCTTATTTAATCTTAAAGTCAGTCTAAGAAAAGAAATTGTATTATTTTTTTTCAGACTGAATAATTTACATTTATGTTAAAATCACAAATTCATTCAATAACGAAAATATATTTGCATGAAATTCAGCTCATTGTAAATTTATTTGTTATCAATGCGTGCATTGAAAATCATTTTTCAGGGTTAAAACAATAACAACTTATACAGGGTATGTAACATTATATTGATGTTATCTACCTTTTTTTATTTTCATATTCAGAAATCAGAACTTAAAATTATTATAAAATGAAAAAATATTTCAAGAGAACATTATACCAAAATGCTATTTTGCTTTCTGTCTTATCATTGGCAAGTTTTTTCACTGTTTCGTGCGACGATTATATTTTCGACGACAAGGAACCTGATTGGTTGGGAGCAAGTATTTATGATTTTTTGAAAAACGACAGCAATTTTACGGTATATGCCCGGTTAATAGAAGACCTGGATTATACCGAAGTATTGAGCAAAACAGGTAGTAAAACGCTATTTGTAGCTGATGATGACGCCTTTAAAGAATTTTTCAAAAATAATGAATGGGGAGTAACCAAATACGAACAATTTACACTCGCACAGAAAAAGTTATTGCTTAATTTTGGTATGATTAACAATGCTTATTTGGTTGAAATGCTCGCTAATTACAACAATGGAGGACTAAAAGAAGGTGCTGCTTTGCGAAGGGTGACCGCCGTTTCGGTGCTTGATAGTCTTCCATACGAAATCGGTGATGAAATTCCGAATACTTCGTACTGGAATTATTACAAAACAAAGGGTATCAATATATTAAAGGATGATACCCCCTGGACTTTGATTTATTTTACACAAAAACATTTGGAACAGGCTCAGATAAGTGATGAAGATTTCAGAATTATAACTGGCGTCGAACGAATTGAAAATGATGCCCATTTATTTGGTATAAAGATAAAAACTCGTGACATAACCTGCAAAAATGGTTACCTTAATGTGCTCGAAAAAGTGATGATTCCGCCTGTAAACATGGCTGAATATGTGAATACGAGCAAAACAACAACATTATTTTCGGCGTTGCTGAACCGCTTTTGCGGACCATTTTTTGATGGTGCGAGTACATTAAAATACCGACAATTGCATCCTGAATTTTCAGATTCTATTTTTGTGAAAAGATATTTTGCAAAAGCTGGCGGCATCACGCGATTGCCTACCGGACAGACTTTAGCGCAGGATTTACTTTTGCCTTTCGATCCGGGATGGAACAGCTACGAACGTACAGCAAGCGGAAATGCAATTCAATCGGACATGGCTGCCATGTTTGTACCAACGGATGAGGCCATGCAACAGTATTTCAATTCGGGCGAGGGAGCGGTGCTTAAAGATCGTTTTCATTATTGGGATAGTATACCTTTCGATGTGTTGCCACTTTTACTTAAACGACACATGCGAAGTTCGTTGATAGAGTCCGTTCCAAGCAGGTTTGCAAATATGGTTGATGAAGATAATTCGGTATTGCCGGTTGGAAAAGGCGATATTGTCAGATCGTATATTGGTTCGAACGGAGTTGTATATGAGACGAATAAAGTGTATCCACCCGATGATTACCGATCGGTTTACGGTCCGGTTTTATTGAGCGCCAACGATGCTTCGATGGAAAATAAGACGAAAATCTGGAAATGGGCCATCGTTCAACCGGCCAATGACTTCCGTTTGTATCTCAATTCATTGGTCAGTACGTATAGTTTTATGGTGCCAACCGATGAATATTTTACCAAATACATTGATCCTATTGCCATTGGTAAAGATATTCCTGGAGCTTTGAAATTTTGGTATAATTCAAAAACACAGTCTGTTAATGCTACAATTTATAAATTTAACACCCAAACAAATGAAGTGGGTGACTCAGTTGGAATAATTACTTCACCAGCATTTTTGGCAAACAGACTTTTGGATATGTTGAATATGCACATTGTGGTAGGTGGAATTGAAACCGGAAAAAATTACTATCTGACAAAAGGGAACGTTACTTTAAAAGTTTCCGGTAGCGGAATCAATACCAAAATTCAGGCAGGTGGAAATATTACTCTGAATGAAAATGTAAATGTAAACAAGGTTTATAAACAAAGTAATGGATATACTTATTTTATCGACCGACCGATTCAAACACCTGTAAATTCGGTTTATAAGGTTCTGAGCGAAACACCGGCTTTCAGTGCATTTTTCAAATTGTTAGTAGGTTTTCCTTCTACAAGTTCTTCAGTAGTTTTTGTAAATAAAACCAATTATTTCGGTATCGATTTCAATATAAAATTCTTCAATACATTTAATTATACTGTTTATGTGCCTACCAATGAAGCAATTGATAGTTTAATAAATGCCCGGGTAATAAAACCATGGGAAACAAGAGGTCCAATTTTAGGTATAGATGAAATAACAGATGCTACCGAAAAAGCCAGTGAAATAGCCAAACTTGAGCGGTTTTTACGTTATCATTTTCAGGATAATTCAATTTTTGTTGATAATCATACGTTGAATAAAGAATTTCAGTCGGCAACTATGAAGCTTGATAATTCGGAATCTCATTTTAATACATTTAAAAATAAATACTACAAAATAGGTGTGAATGCAACTCCCGGCAAACTGGAACTAATTACTGAAAACAATCAAAAAACGAATGTTTTGACTACTAACGGACTATACAATATAATGACCCGCGATTTTGTTTTCAGCAATAAACCATCGTCATTTAAAAACGTAGATGGTACAGGAACCGGTAGTGAATTTTCAACATCAATTATTACAACATCTTCAACTGCCGTAATTCATCAGATTAAAGGTGTATTGAATTTCAAGTAGAGTTAATCAACAGGAATGAAAAAACTTATTAGTTAATCATATTTAAAACGCATGAAATCAAACTTCACAAAAACGCTTCTGTTCCTTCTCACACTCGTACCTATGTTGGTAATGAGTCAGAAATCAGGAAGTGATTTGATTATTCAGGGTACTGTAACCTCAAAATCAGACGGTTGGCCATTGATTGGTGTAAACGTAGCCGAGATTGATGCTAACAACCGTGTGATAACAGGCACTGTTACCGATTTTGATGGACATTATATACTAAAAATAAAGAATCCTGACAATAAGCTCTCTTTTAGTTATATAGGTTATCACAAACAAGTTAAAAGTATCGGTAATACTAAAAAGATCGATGCAGTTATGCTTGATAACACACAGGTTATGAGTGATGTAATTGTAACTGCTACCAAACGACACAGCGAAGGCGGGTTCAGTATTCCGAAACGGGAGATAGCAACTGCTATGCAATCCATTGATATGAAGGAAATTGAAGGCTTGCAGGTTTCTTCGGTCGACGAAGCATTGCAGGGTCGTATAGCCGGACTTGATATTGTTGCCAATTCGGGTGATCCCGGAAGTGGAACACAGATGCGGATCCGTGGTGCAAGTTCAATAAATGGTAATAATCAACCACTTATCGTTTTGAATGGCGTACCTTACGAAATGCAGGTAGATCAGAGTTTCGACTTTGCAAACTCAAACCAGGAGCAATATGCTAATTTATTAAGTATCAATCCCGATGATATTCAGGAAATATCGGTATTGAAAGATGCTGCTGCAACAGCCATGTATGGTAACCGTGGTGCAAACGGCGTATTAAATATTAAAACCAAACGTGGTACAATGAGCAAGCCCAGAGTTAGTTACACCTTCAAAGGTTCGATGAATACTCCGGCAAAACCGATCCCTACACTTTCGGGAGATCAATACACTACTTTGATTTTGGAAGAAGCCGTTAATGCCGGAACACCACTCAATACCATTTCGTATCCACAGTTTATGTATGACCCAATCAATCCTTATTATTATTATAATTATGGACAAAATACCGATTGGTACAGTGCATTAACCAAAACCGGATTTACGCAGGATCACTCTATTTCATTGTCGGGTGGGGGCGAAAAAGCCATGTATCGCACTTCATTAGGTTATTACGACCAACAGGGAACCGTTATTGGTCAGGCGTACCAACGTTTTACTGCTTCGTTAAATTTAGATTATAATGTGTCGGATAAGTTGAAATTTCAGGTAAATCTTTCATACACAAACGGTAACCAGGATAAAAATTATACCACCGATTTATTAAATTCGGCATATACCAAAATGCCTAACATGTCGATTTATGAATATAATTCTTTAGGGCAAATGACTCCGAATTTTCTTTCGCCGGTTACTACACCTCAGGGGAATTGGAGTTCTACATCAAATAAAGGTGTTTATAACCCTGTTGCCATGGCAAATTCCGGATTCTGGAGAGCAAAAAGCGAACGTATTTTGCCCAAGTTTAATATCCAATACTGGATTATTGCCGATGTGTTAAAATATCAAGCTGATTTGGCTTTTGATATTAATACAGGTAAAGAGACTCGTTTTCTACCGCAAATTGCTACCGGAAGACTTTGGCCGGAAATTAGTGTAAACCGCGCTACCGATTATACCAGCGAAGGTTTTAACGTGCAAACATTCAATAAATTATATTATACTCCAAAACTGAAGGAAAACCACGAAGTCATTGGATTATTGCAATTTAATACCTACGATGCACGATACTCTTCGTATCAGGAAATCAGCGCACTTACAGCTTCAACTTCATTGCAGGATCCTTCGATACCTGCCAATATTATTGGTTCAGGCTTAGGATTGAATTCGGGTAGTTCGCAGGCTCGTACGCTTTCGTTGATGGGGATGCTTCAATACAAATATCTCGACAGATACATTATTAATGGAACTGTTCGCAGGGATGGCGATTCGAAATATAACGAAAAAAATCGCTACGGATATTTCCCGAGTTTATCGTTGCGGTGGCGTGTTTCTAATGAGCCATTTATGAAAAAAATGAAATTTATTAACGATTTCAGTTTACGCGCGTCAACCGGTATAAGTGGAAATCCGGTAAATAAAAATTATTTATACTATAATACGTACGGTACTTACGATTGGACTTATATGGATGAGCAGGGGGTTTTCTCAAAAAATCTTCAATTAACAAATCTTCGTTGGGAAAAAGTGAGCGATATTAACTTAGGTGCTAATTTGCTTATGATTGATAATCGTTTCAACTTAGAATTCAATTATTATAAAAAACGTACCAACGATTTGTATTTTGGAACAGTAAACATTCCGAGTTCTACAGGTTTCAGTACCACAAGTCAGAATGTGGGAATTATGGATAACCGTGGTTGGGAATTAAGTCTTAATGCACAGTTAGTAAAAACCAAAGATTGGTCAGTTGACCTGAACATGTCGTTTGCCCGTTCGGAAAACGAAGTAATGGAAATG
>JAKLIM010000182.1 GCA_022709605.1 Bacteroidota bacterium
TCTTTATTTTTTCACATTATTATTCTGTATCGGATATTCATTGGCTTAATAACTCACCAATTTCCCTTTAGTACGAACCTGTCCATCGGTAATTACCTGATAAATAAAGACTTTAGACGATTGTTTATCAGGTGGTATGGTAACCGGTATTTCATGAATTCCTACTCCGAGCGATTGCTTATATTGCACAACAACTCTTCCATACACATCATGAACGAGTATTTCTACCTTACTATTTTCAGTCAGATTAAATTTGAAATTTACCACATCCACAAACGGATTCGGGTAAGTTACCAGGTCCATTAATCTCCATTCGGTGTTAATTAGGCCAATGGTAATATCTTCAATGGGTTGGATTTGGCTATCCATCCAGGATATACGGTCTCTGAGCCAGTTTTTAAGGTAAATCAATTCGTTTTCATACGTGCCTCCCACATAATTATTAGGCCACAAATAGGTACTAAGAATGTTCCATGTCTTAAAATTTCGCTTTTGAGCGAGGCTCAGATCATAAGCGCACGAATCAATCAGATTATTCAGGTAATTGGTATTGATAAAACTATCGTGCATCTCATTCCACCTCCGTTTCAGGTACGAATTAAAAATAGGATCGAGCCTAAACTTTTGCCACCAGAAAGGCATGGCATAACCATCGCCATTTCCCATCCCATCAACTATCCAACCCTGCGTTTGACCTGCCGAAAAGAAATTGGCATTCCCGAAGCAAATATCATAATCCCAATACGGACCCATGGTTAATTTTCCACCTTTGCTGTCTTTGTCTTTGTACATAAAAGTACTGATTCTATACCCATCAAGATTACGTGCCAGCTCGTTGATAATATAATAATCGACAAATGAAATCAAATCGACATAAGAATAATAACCATTTACACGATCTGTGTAATTATCACTATTTAAAGCAGTTTCAAAGTTAGTAATGTAATTTTTAATATACTCATGCTGAACAGGTTTGATATCGGCTCCATCGGGATCAACATGCAGGAAAAACTCTTTTTGCTGAAGCGCAGTTGGTGCCGGATAAGGTGAAATCCAATAGTCTTTTTCATTTATATCTGTTGCTTCCGGACGATCAAGTTTCATGATATAACCACCCGTGAGACCATCGCCAACCGTATCAATCGGGTTTAGGTCGGCCAGGTTTAACCGGTGTTTATCGTTCTTAATTTTTTCGACCAAAACATATACACCGCTGTAAGTATCGTTAACAAATAATTCAAAATAACGGGTTTTGGGAGACCATCTGCCTGTTTTATTCCCTAAATGATAGGCCAATACATTTCGCATCAACGATTTATCGGGATAAGGACCATGAAAAACCCAATCGTTTTCTTTGCCTAAACCCAACAATTTCACATTCAGATTCGTAGAGTCAAAATCCCTGGTTTCTACCGAATAACTTTTTTTAGGAAAATTAGCCGAAGTATTACCCCTTATTTCGATTCCAACTTTACCATTGAATTCAAAGTTCGTACTGTTGAGGTAATTTTCGCCCAGAGAATCATTCAACACCCGCATATCAGCCATAATCTTGGTGTTTTGAAGAATATTCTGACCATTGGTGTTAATTAAAATAATCGGGAGATTACTACTGGTAAACGGATCTACAAACCACGTAGGTGTATTATTATAAACAAGACTGGAATGATTTATTTTGGCATGTACAAATACTCGTGCCGACAAATCGCTCGATCCTAAACCCACGTTAATAATCTGAATTGCAAAGGTATTATTTCCGCGCACTAACGAAGAAGTCTTAAGTTGGTAACGTTCCGGACTTCCACCGGCATACATTTTTGCTTCGTGGTCTACCGAAAGGGTTGCGTTGTAAGCCGGAAAAGCACCGGTCACGTTGGACGATCGCGCACATTCAACACCATTAATATAAAAAACAAACGCATCGTCGTAATCAATATCGAGCAATAAATCCTGAATCATGTTCAAATCGGGCGCAGTAATTGTCTTGCGAAGATAAACCGAGTTACATGCAGCAATATTAGTTTTATCATCTCCATCGCCAAATCCAAAACCACCCTGGCCTGTACTCCAGGAAGTATCTACAAAACCGGGTTGATACCAATTGGTAGGCGGCTCGCTCGTTGCGGGTAAATACTTCCAGGTTTCCGATTCTAATAGCATTGATTCCCAGTGCATCTGGGCATTTAATTTTGAAATTGAAAAAACCACAAAAAGGATAAAAATGATTTTTTTGAAAATATTAAAATTCATGAGGTTGTGTATTGTAAAAAATAGAAAATTATGCCGACTTGATGTTATGGTGGGTTATCTCAATCCATACTTCAATCTACTGCAAAGATATTTAAAAAAATACAGAACAATAAAACATTTATTGACTGACAATTACAGATTTCAAATAATTATCAGGAGTTAAAACCCCTAACGAACTATTTCTATAGTCTTTGATATTCCGGGTAATTATTATGTCAATTTCTCCCGAAAATTCAGCCGAGAAGTTTTGCAGTGCATCTTCAAAGTCTTTAAAGCCTGAGTTTAAAGCTTTTAAAATTACAGCTTTATCTGTTGTTATTACTTCGATGATTGATGTAAGTTGGACTAATTTTTCGATAACTTTTTCGTGAGTTGCTTTTTGCCTTAATAAATAATATATATTGCTAATAATCACAGAAGTTATGAAACCTGTAATTTTCTTAGATTCACATAATGATAAAATTTTTTCAGCACTATCTGAAAAAGGTTTTCGGTCGAAAAAGAAATCTAAAATTACATCTGTATCAATAAGAACTTTTTGCATTTTACAAGTATTTTTCAGTAAGTTTCTTAGATAACTCTTTTTTGTAATCAAAATTCTCAGGAGCTTTGAAAGAACCTTTAAGTGATTTTACGATAGGCGTCATTTCAATATTTTCGGCATTATCATCTCTTGTTATCGCTTTTAAGTAATTTTCAATAATGTCTGACAAACTTCTTCCTTTATTGTTAGCATATTTCTTCGCTTTTTCAATAATTGTTTGTTCAATTGTAAGCGTTAGTTTCGTATTCATTTGAGTTTTATATTTAAATAATATATACGTGCAAAAATAAATAATTTTATACGTATAGACAAATTTTTCGAGTTAAATCTACTTTAACTATTGATATATTGAAAATCGCAACTTGAAGATTTGAACTCTACTGCATCAGTTTTTTTATCAGTTAATATCATTTGAAAGAGAATAATGTTTATTGCAACATCATAACTGATTTACATGAAAAACATTTTTTTGTAAATTCTTATTTTATTAATCATTGGTAATAATATTCAACTCTCTTAATACTTCCATTGTTAATTCAATTCGTATCTGTCCAAATGTTTTAATATCTTTATTCTCATTTGAGGCAACATTTGTTGCAAAAAAATACACCCTATCTTTGGTCTCTACATAACCGACAAACCATGTTACGTTTTCTTTCTGTCGTACAGCCCAACCGGTTTTTCCGCTTATTGTATAATCGTTGCCCACTTTAAATTGCATCATCTTTTTTACCTGTTTCATAGACTCTTCATTCACAGGCAATTCCAAATTGTAAAGTTGCTTTAAAAAATATATTTGTTGATATTGCGATATTGTCGAATTCCCTTCCAACCAAAATTTATCAACATTGTCAGCATTAATATCCAAATTTCCATAATCAAAAAGCTGAGTATAATATTTCATTTTTTCGACCCCGACACGTCTCGCAATTTCCTGGTAAACGGGAACGGCAGAGATTTTAAATGCTTCTTTCAACGTCATGTCTTTTTCCCAGGTTGCAAAGTGTCTTTTTTCTCCATGCCATTTGAATACTGTTTCTGCTGTTGCAATACCACTTTCAAGCGCAATTAAAGTGTTTGGAATTTTGAAAGTAGAAGCCGGACAAAAAGCCATATTACATCTTTCCAAATTGTATCCTGAATAAATATTATCATTTTGATTATAAATAAGAATGGAGCCTTCAACCTTAAATTTATCGAATATTGATTTCAATTCATGAATTTCTATTGGTTGAGTTGCAAAACAATTCATTCCAAAACTTATGACGGCTAATATTAATCCTACTCTTCTATTCATCTTATTTTTTTTTAGTAGTACATTTATCAACCAGATAAACTATTGACATGTACGGAATTCCGCTGTGTGTATTTAATCCGATTTCGCAGGTACGGCTGTTGCTGTAACCGGTTTTGATATGTTGTTTTTCAATTTGCGGTTTTAGCTTTCGAAGTCCGTGTTCGTTCAACTCCGGTAACGTAAATCCTTTGTCACCGGCAAATCCACAACAATTGATTTCCTCCGGAATCAACACTTTGGTACTGCATAATTTCGCAATTTTCACCAACGACGGTTTTAATCCCATTTTAATGGTCGAACAGGTTGCAAAAACAGTTATCGGTTCGTCGGTTGGGTGAAAATCCAGTTTATCCAACAAAAATTTATCGATAAATTCAACGGGTTCAAATAGTTGTAAATTTTGAATGGTATGCCGCATTCGTTTCAAACATGGACTTTGATCACACAAAACCGGATATTTGCCATTTTCAGTAGCTTTTAACAGGGCAAGTTCAAGCTCAGTTGATTTCTGATCGGCAATTTCGGGCATTCCTTTGCTTTCCCATATCGTACCACAACAAAGATGATTCATTTTTTCGGGAAAAATTACTTCGTAGCCTGCTTTATTTAAAAATGCAGTCATCTTATCCACCAATGGAGTTTGGTCGGGATCGTCGTGCGAAGCGCCCATCATTTGATTCAAACAACTTGGGAAATAGACCACTTTCAATGGATTATCGGTGTGTTTTTGCTTCTTCGGTTTGGGCGCCGGTTTGGGCAGCGAAGGTGTCCAGAGTGGAATATTGTTACCACTGACCACTCTCAATCCTTTCGTAAAACCGCCCATAATATTTTTACCCAAAACAGTTCGGGCTGCATTGGCTGTCCATAAAGTTGTTTTCAGTGCCGATGAAACAACAGAGAAATTATCGGCTGTCCATTGACCAATTTTAACGGCATTTTTACTGTTTTCAAGTTGTTTTTCGCGAATAAAATGAATGTAATCGCCTACATTAATTTCAACCGGGCACGATGTGGAACAAAGTCCGTCGCCGGCACAACTTTTTTCACCTGCATAAATAAAATCATTCACTAACGAAGCAAGTCGATCCGGATTTTCTCCCGTGCTTTTCAATCGGGTAATTTCGCGCTGAACAACAATACGTTGACGCGACGAAAGGGTAAAACCATTGCTCACACAATTTACTTCACAAAAACCACATTCAATGCATTTATCTATCAATTCGTGCGTTTCGGGTAGCAATTTCAAATTTTTCAAATGACATTGCGGGTCATCATTAAAAATCACACCCGGATTGAGCAAACCTTTTGGGTCGAAAAGTTCCTTTACGTCTTTCATCAACTGAAAAGCTTTTTCGCCCCACTCACGTTTTACAAACGGCGCCATGTTCCTGCCTGTTCCATGTTCTGCTTTGAGCGAACCCTGATATTTATCCACAACAAGGTCAATCACTTCATTCATCAACAATTCGTAACGGGTAATTTCTTCGGCAGTTTCAAAAGATTGATTGAGTATAAAATGAAAATTCCCTTCGAGCGCATGACCGTAAATAACCGCATCCTGATAGTTATGTTTTATCAGAATTTTTCGCAAATCAGCCGTAGCTTCAGGCAAATCTTCAACCTGAAAAGCCACATCTTCAATCAGACAGGATGTGCCAACAGGTCGGGTGCTCCCAACGGTAGGAAAAATACCCGAACGCATGGTCCAGTAGGCTTCATATTCCGATTCAATATCGGTAAAATGTGGAGGAAAAAGGGTTTCAAAATCCTTGATAACCGAAAGTATATCATCAATATTTTGATTCAGTTCAATTTTGGTTAATGCTTCAGTCTTAATAAGTAAAACAGCCGCATTGCCGGGCAAAGTTTTTAATACAGGAATGGCATTGGGCTTATCTTCAACCGATTTAATGGCTAACCGATCAAACATTTCGACAGCTGTAACTGGACTCTTTTTTAGGTTAATAACTGCTTCGCATGCAGTTCTCATATCCGGAAAATAAAGCATGGCACTCGCTTTTTGTGGCAATTCCACAACAGTTTTCATGGTTGCTTCAGACAGAAAAGCCAATGTTCCTTCCGAACCGACAATCAGATGTAAAATAATATCAAACGGATCATCAAATTCAATAAAGGGATTGATGGATAAGCCGGTTACATTCTTAATCCGGTATTTCCGTTCAATCAGTTCGCAAAGTTTTTTATCCAATCGTACATTGTCGCGCAAATCACAAATTTGGCGGATAAATGCCGAATGTGTAAAGCGAAAATCTTTTTTGCTTTGCTCATCGGCTGTATCAAGCAATGTACCGTCAGCCAGAATAAGGCGCGCCGAAAGCAGCATTTTATAACTGTTTTCATGCGTTCCGCAACTCATACCCGAAGCATTGTTCAGAATAATTCCACCCACCATGGCCGATTTTACCGATGCCGGATCGGGCGGAAATTTACGACCATAGGGTTTCAGAATTTCATTCACTCGCTGACCGATAATTCCCGGTTGAAGCTTTATAGAACCAAAATCAGGAGCAATTTCGTATTTCTCCCAGTTTTTTCCGGCAATAACAAGAATGGAATTGCTTATGGCTTGTCCCGATAAACTTGTACCCGCAGCACGAAAAGTTACAGGCAAATTGTATTTCGAGGCTACCTTCAGAATCTGTATAATTTCTTCCTCATTTTCTGAATGAAGAACAACTTGTGGAATAAGCCGATAAAAACCGGCATCAGTTCCCCACGCCAATCGCCGTATTTCGTCGGTGTAAATACGATGAGCAGGAATGTGCTTTTTTATTTCGTTCAGGAATGAGACCATTTTATTAAATTTGAAAGTTTGAAAGTTTGAGGTTTGAACGTTTGAAACGTTTGAAAGTTTGAAGTTTTTAAGAGATTTTCGTAGTTTATTTCACTTAATTAAAGGAGAATATATTAATTAACGATTTTTATTCTTTAGAGACGATGCTAATATTAAATCTCCGTCAACCGACGGACTAGGGCAGATTATTTGTACAAATAATACTTGCCGGATAATTTGCGGTAACTTTCCACATCTTTATTCCAATACGCTTTAATGTCATTGTATGAATGATTTACCGAGAATTTCAGTCTGATTTGATCGCTTCCGCTCACTTTGTCGAACATATTGAAACGGTCTTTGTTCGCATTTTTAAATACAGCTT
>JAKLIM010000183.1 GCA_022709605.1 Bacteroidota bacterium
TAAACAATGACAGTATTAATTGATAATTATAGTAAAATGAAACAATTAAAATACAAACGATGGGTTGTGATAATCGTCGTAATCGCGTGTTTGATATTCCCCTTGTATGTTTCGGCGCAAAAAAAGAAGGTATCATGCGTTGGAAATAGTATTACTTATGGATACGGATTGTCAAACGTGTCAACACAGAGTTATCCGGCTCAAATGCAAGCATTGCTTGGCTCGAATTCCTGGTCTGTAGGAAATTTTGGAGTAAGTGCCAGAACTATGCTGAAAAAGGGTGATATGCCCTATTGGAGCGAACAATCTTTTACTAACTCAAAAACCTTCTTGCCTGATTTTGTAATGATTGAATTAGGAACTAATGATGCCAAATCATGGAATTGGAATAACCGTGGACATGAATTTGTTTCTAACTATAAGGAAATGATTCAGATATTTAAAAACCTTTCATCGAAACCTGAGGTCTGGATAGGACTCGTTCCACCCGGAAATAATGTTAGCTGGAATATTTTGGGAGCAGTCCTGAAAGATTCCGTGAATAAAAGAATAAAACAGGTAGCGTTAGAATCAGGGGTTGGGTTAATTGATATTTTCGATGCGTTTGGAGGTAATACCGCTAACTGGTTTAATTTGACCAATTTTCAGTCAGATGGCATTCATCCTACAGCAACCGGTGCAGCAATTATTGCCCAAAAAGTGAAAGAAATGATTTTAATGCCAAAACCTGATATAGTTTATGCTGATAAGAAAATTATTGCTCCCGATGCTTTTGATTATCAATGGTATATTGACAATGTAGCTGTCACTTCGGCCAATGGCGGAAAACAAAAAGAAATGAATGTAACTAAAAGTGGTACCTATAAAGTATCAATAAGGTTAAATTCTAATAACGAAACGCGTATCATTTCTAATGAATTGATTGTAAATATTTTAAGCGGAATTAATTCCAAATCAGCAGACATTGGGTTAAAGGTGTATCCAAATCCGGCAATTGATGTTATGAATATTCTTACGGAAAATCAATATACAAATGACAGTTACTCAATTTCTGATTTATCAGGGAAAACAGTATTATCAGGTCGAATAATGAATGGAAGCGACAAGATAAATATAAGTAATCTTTCGACAGGTATTTATACACTTGCTTATGACAATAAATGCACGAGATTATTTAAAAAGTAAGTTAGTTAATGTGATAAAAATAAAGGATATTATTCCTTAAATAACAGAAATTGAATCATTCTCCTATTTTTTTTGGAGAATGGTTTTCTTGTTTCTAACAGGTTATTTCTTTTTTTGAAGTGTAATTTAATTGTTCCACTTCTCTACCAATTTTTAGAGTTAAAAAATCTTTTTTTTTCTTTAGCCCCAGTTTAATACTTTGGCGTTTTCTTAGATCCCCTGCCCCGCTTATACTAATTTCGGGGAAACAGGCTCACTACACATTTGCTAGGGTTGAAACCCTTTGCTAGATAAAGAGGTCGTGTCACAACGCCAATTATAAAAATCCCAACCGCAATGTCTTTTTGTCGCATAGCCACGACCTATTTTTGTAACTTGAGGTTTTTTACCTCAAGCGACGATTTCAAATATGACTAAAGGAACGAAAATGATACCCATTTGGATACATCAGGGTATCAATCAAAATAAAGGAAATATATACTTTTGTTCTGTTAACCAATTGTGAAACAAAATTCTGCTTCAAAAATCAATCGACTCAATATAAACATGAAAAAAAACATTCAACTTTTACTGCTACTACTGATGATTACGGCAATGAACGTGAATTCTCAAAATGCCAATTCGTATTTTCCGGACAAAGATCTGGTAACAACCGGTATCTATTATTATCCCGAGCATTGGAACGAAAACCAATGGGAACGCGATATTAGGAAAATTGCCGATATGGGTTTCGAATTTGTACACCTGGCGGAGTTTGCCTGGTATAAAATGGAACCCGAAGAAGGGAAATTCGATTTTGTCTGGCTGGACAAGGTAGTTGACTTGTGTGTAAAAAACAAGCTAAAAGTACTGATGTGTACACCTTCGGCAACTACGCCAACATGGATGCGGGTGAATTATCCCGAAACGTTTATTATGAATAGTAACTATATTCGCGCCGAGAATGGCACACGCGGATTAGGCTCCATTACCAATCCAAAATACCGGGCGTTTGTCGAAAAAATTGTGGTAGAAATGGGCAAGCGCTACGGACAAAATAAAAACGTAATTGGTTGGCAACTCGATAACGAACCTCCGGCAATTTCAGACTTCAGTCCTTCGTCGCAGGAGGCTTTCAGAATGTGGCTGAAAAACAAATACAAAACCGTTGATGCTTTAAACGTTGCCTGGGGAGCTGCTTTCTGGAGCCAATGGTTCAACAATTTCGAACAAGTTATTATTCCAAATACCAACTTAGTAGGTTGGTGGGGTAACAATCCTCATGCGCTGCTCGACTTTAAACGTTATTTGGCGGATATGCAGGCCGAATTTCTCGATTTTCAGGCAACTGCTTTGCGTAATTCCATTTCGAAAGCGCAATACATCACCACAAATTACACCGCCATTTGCACCGGTGCCGATCCAAGGCGAACCAAAAAAATGGATTTTGCTTCTTATACTGCATACCCCAATAGTGGCGGAAATAATATTGGCGAAATAGGTTTCCGTTTGGGCGACAGCAAAGCTGTTCTTTTCGCGGCTGAGTATTACAAATCAGTTGGTGGCGTTTCGGGAGTAATGGAAATGCAGCCCGGGCCTGTAAACTGGGGCTACTACAACCCGCTGCTGATGCCGGGAACAGTGCGTATGTGGCTGTATCACAGCTTTGCCGCCGGTGGCAAACTCGCCTGTTCCTATCGTTTCCGCCAGGTTTTGTACAGCTCTGAGCAATATCATGCCGGCATTATGCAAACAGACGGGGTAACTCCATCGCAGGGAGGGGAAGAATATATCCAATTTATAAACGAAATAAAAAATCTACGAAAACAGTACAAACCGAATGTAAAGATGCCCGAAAAGCTGGCTGCACGCTCAACTGCCATTCTTTGGAATCTCGAAAATTACTGGACAATCGACCGTCAAAAACTGACCTTCCAATGGGATGCGTGGAACTATCCGATCAAATTTCTCGAGATGGCAAAATCGATGGGTGCACCCACGGAAGTGATTCCCGAAACTGCAGATTTCTCGAAGTATAGATTCCTGATTGTTCCTGCGTATGAACTGGCCGATGCGGCTTTGGTGAAGAAATGGAACGATTATGTGACAAACGGAGGTCATCTGATACTAACTTGTCGCACGGCAACAAAAGATCGCGACGGGCATTTTTGGGAAGGCGAATGGGCTGCTCCTATTTCTGGACTTATCGGAGCACGTGTAAAAGCTACCGATATGCTTTCGGGTTATGCCAAAGGAGATATTGTAATGAAATCATCGCACTACAATTGGAACAACTGGGGCGATTTGCTCGAAGCCGATAAAAACACCGAAGTGCTTGCCACTTACGATAATCAGTTCTATAAAGGAAAAGTTGCTGTAGTAAAACGCAAGGTTGGCAAAGGTACAGTAACGTATATTGGTGTAGATACAGACGATTCTAAACTTGAAAAAGACATTTTACGCGAGATGTACACAAAAGCCGGAGCTACAACTGAGGATTATCCTGAAGGAATTTTTGTTTACTGGCGCGACGGATTTTATATGGCTGTGAATTATTCATCAACAGATTATGCCATGACTCTACCTGCAACAGCTAAAGTCCTTGTTGGAGAAAAAACACTGAAACCTGCCGGTGTGTTGGTTTGGAGCGAATAAAAGAATGGCTGAAATATATAAACAACGAAAATTATAGACAAATTAATTATATCATGAAACGAATCTCTTTTTTTATTGCATTCCTGATTATTGCCGGGCACTTGTTTGCGGCCGGCTCAGTTCAGACATTGCAAAACGGTATGAAGGTTACGCCCAAAAACGGAGCGGCAAAAACCATTGAAATCAGCGTTATCAACAACCGGATTGTCCGGGTGCAAGCTTCACCTCAAAGCGTGATTCCTACAGTCTCCAGCCTTTGTGTTGTGCCTGGATTAAAAACAAACGATCCATTTAAAGTGACAAGTAACGCAAAATTTGCACAACTGTCAACCGATGAACTTACTGTGAAAGTTTCTCTGCTCACAGGTGAAATTTCATTTATGGACAAATCGGGGAAAGTTTTGCTTCAGGAGGCCAAAGGTGGAAGAAGTTTCAACTCTTTTAATGTGGATAGCGACAAAGGCTACAGCATGCAACAAGTCTTTACCGGCATTCCCGGCGAGGCTATATACGGGTTGGGGCAGCATCAGTCGGATGTATTTAATTACAAAAATAAAAGCGAAGATTTGTTCCAATACAATACCAAAGTGTCTGTTCCATTTGTTGTTTCTACTGAAAACTATGGGATTCTGTGGGATAATTACTCGCAGAGTAAATACGGAGATCCAAGACCGTATCAAAATCTGAATCAATTCACATTGTACGACAAAGATGGAAAAAAAGGTAACCTTACAGCTACTTACCTGCAAAAAAATGGTCCTACAATCGTTAGAAATGAGAATGAAATTGATTATGAAGATATTGAAACGGTAAAGAAATTTCCCGTAAACTTCAGTTTTAATGGAGCATCTATTACCTGGGAAGGTTCTATCGAAGCCAATCAAACAGACAGTTACAAATTCAACCTTTATTATGCCGGTTATACCAAAGTATATATCAATGATTCACTTATTGTACCCGAAAGATGGCGTACTTCGTGGAATCCAAATAGCTATCGTTTCGAATTTCCACTCGTTAAATAAAAACGTACAAGAATCAAACTGGAATGGAAACCTGATGGTGGTGTATCGTACATTGGCCTGAAAGCGTTAAGTGTTTCACCTATCGAAAAAAACGGAAATATCTCATTCTGGTCTGAAATGGGTGATAAAATGGATTATTATTTCGTTGCCGGAAAAAAAATGGATGATGTAATTAGTGGCTATCGTACCTTAACCGGAAAAGCTCCTGTAATGCCAAGCTGGGCTATGGGTTACTGGCAAAGTCGCGAACGTTATAAAACTCAGGATGAACTTTTAGGCGCGGTTTCGGAATATAGAAAAAGAAATATTCCTATCGATAATATTGTGCTCGACTGGAGTTATTGGCCCGAAAAAGAATGGGGAAGCCATAAATTCGATTTGAAACGATTCCCTGACGCAAAAGCAATGATTGATTCTGTGCACAAACAAAATTCGCATATTATGATTTCTGTTTGGCCAAAATTCTATGACACAACCGAAAATTTTAAAGAATTTGAGAAAAAAGGCTGGATGTACATGCTAGCGGTAAAAGATAGTGTTCGCGACTGGATTGGAAAAGGATATGTAGGCTCTTTTTACGATGCATACAGCAAAGATGCCCGAAAATTATTCTGGAAACAAATGCATGATAATATCTACACCAAAGGGATGGATGCCTGGTGGATGGATGCTTCGGAACCCGACATTTTGTCCAATTCAAGCATAGAGTACCGAAAAAAACTGATGCATCCAAATGCGTTGGGTAGTTCGAACAAGTATTTCAACGCTTATGCCCTGATGAATGCCGAAGCAATTTACAATGGTCAGCGATCTGTGGATAGCAACAAACGCGTATTTTTATTAACTCGCTCAGGTTTTGCAGGTTTACAACGGTACTCAACTGCAACCTGGAGTGGCGATATTGGCACACGTTGGGAAGATATGAAATCGCAAATTTCGGCCGGACTGAATTTTGCCATGTCGGGAATTCCTTTCTGGACAATGGACATTGGTGGTTTTTGTGTAGAAAAAAGATATGAAAACGGACAAAATGAATTTGATAAAACCGGAAATGAAAATGCCGACCTTAAAGAATGGCGTGAGTTAAATCTTCGTTGGTTTCAGTTTGGTTCATTCTGTCCCCTTTTCCGTAGCCACGGTCAGTTCCCTTACCGCGAAATATACAACATAGCTCCCGAAACCCATCCGGTTTATAAGAGTCTTGTGTATTACGATGAATTGCGTTACAAATTAATGCCGTACATCTATTCGCTTAATGGCATGGCGCATTTCAACGATTATACCTTGATGCGCTCATTGGTTATGGATTATGCTGCCGATAAAAATACATTTAGCATTGGTGATCAATTCCTTTTTGGTCCTTCCATAATGGTTTGTCCGGTTTATACTTATCAGGCCAGAAAAAGAGATGTATATTTCCCTGCAGGAGTAAAATGGTACGATTTCTATACCGGCAAAACGATTGAGGGTGGAAAGAAAATCAGTGTTGAAGCGCCACTCGAACGCGTTCCGCTTTTCGTTCCTGCGGGTTCTATTCTTCCGGTTGGTCCAGTATTGCAATATGCGGCCGAAAAGAAAGCAGATGATATTGAGATCAAGGTGTATGCCGGTAAAGACGGACAGTTTAGTTTGTACGAAGATGAAGGCATAAATTACAATTACGAAAAAGGAAATTATTCTACAATTGCATTTGAATATAAAGATGCTGAAAATAAATTGATTATTGGTCAGCGCGTTGGTGCATTCGAAGGCATGCTTTACAATCGTATTTTCAGAATCAAATTAGTAGGAAAAAGCGGATCAGAAGTAAAAGTTATACAGTACAACGGTTCAAAAACAGAAGTAAAGCTTTAAAAAGATATATTCAAAGTAACATTCAAATCCAATGAATTAATAAAAAATAAGAAGAGAACCTGCTTACCGCAAGCAGGTTTCTTTCTTCAATTTTTTAAAATGAATTAGTAATTTATGAAAAAAAATACAACATTTTCTTTGTTTTTCAATAAACGTTTTCTATTTACGGTGCTTGCACTTGGGTTAATAATATCAGCTTCGGCAAGTGCTAAATTGCCAACAGCGCAAAAGATTGCCGGAAAGATGACAGTCGGTTGGAACTTGGGCAACACGCTCGAAGCCATTGGTGGAGAAGCTGCCTGGGGTGCCGGTCATACTTCACAACAACTTATCGACTCGGTAAAAGCTGCCGGGTTTAACACTGTACGACTTCCTGTATCGTGGTTTATCCATTCCGATACCGTTACCAGTGTTATTGATAAAGAATGGATGGCACGCGTGAAAGAGGTAGTTGATTATTGCATTAATAACGATATGTATGTGATTTTAAACATGCATTGGGACAAAGGATGGTTGGAAAACAGGGTAAATAAAGCCAATCAGGACATTGTAAACAAAAGGCAACGTGCT
>JAKLIM010000184.1:0-231 GCA_022709605.1 Bacteroidota bacterium
TATTAATACTGATAATTCATTTTCGAAGTAGCCAAAAATCACACAGTCAACCGATATTGTTGATAGCGTTTCATTCGGATTAATGTTAGTGTCTATCATATAGTTAGTTACTTTTACAGTGGATTAAGGTGCAAAGGTAAACAAAAAAATGATATAAAAACAACTTAGTAGTGTCAATACTACACATTGAAAGTGTAAATTCAATATTTGGCTACAAAATACGCAGACTTA
>JAKLIM010000184.1:241-7257 GCA_022709605.1 Bacteroidota bacterium
GCTACAGAAAAACGGAGACTTAGTGTAAAATAAACACGAAATAATTTGGAGTATAAAACAAAATCATATATATTTGCAAAATTAAATCATATTGTCATTATGACACTTTTAAATTGTTGCAAATGAAAAAAATCATTCCACTATTTCTGACCATTTTATTATTGTCAGGTTGTTCCGAAAAAATTTTAAAAGTTGCTTGTGTAGGCGATAGTATTACCGAAGGTGCCGGCTTAGCAAAACAAAGTGAAACGAGCTATCCGGTTATGCTTGACAGCATTCTGGGCCGTAAATACGACGTGCTGAATTGCGGAAGAAGTGCTACAACTTTACAAAAAAAAGGTGATTTCCCGTATTGGATAAGCAAAGAATTCTCAAATATATTTGTATTCAAACCTAATATTGTAGTTGTTAAACTTGGTACGAACGACACCAAGCCTCAAAATTGGAATTCAGCCAACTTCGAACAAGATTATCAATCATTGCTTGATACATTAAATACCATTTCTACTTCTCCAAGGATATATTTATGTCTGCCGGTTCCGGTTTACAAAACGGAGTGGGGAATTAATGACTCAACTTTAATAAACGAAGTGATTCCGATTATAAAAAAAATTGCAAATCAAAATAAATTGCCACTCATTGATTTATACACGGGCATGAGTAATCAGAAATCCAATTTTCCGGATAATATTCACCCCAATGAAACTGGTGCGAAGAATATGGCAATGCAAATTGCTAAGAAAATTAGCACAAACGAATAAGACTGATAATCATTAATTTATAAATATTAATCGTGCTTAGTGTAAAATTAACACGAATATATTTGGTGGGTGTAAAAAAATATTATATTTTTGCCACTCATAAACTTATTGTTCATTCGACACTAATACAAAAATTTTGAAACAATTCACAAAAACATAATGAATAAGACCCATATTATCAGTAGCTTTATTCTTATTACAATAATTTTATTCACGTCGTGCAATCAAAAAAAGAGTGATTCATTCGACCGAAAGGTAGATGCTATACTTTCGAAAATGACACTTGAAGAAAAAGTAGGACAAATGGCTCAGATTACGCTCGATGTAATTGGAAATGGCATTAACCGTCATGCAAGCAACGAACCTTTCGCCATTGATACGCTTCGTATTCGTAAAGCTATAGTTGACTACCATGTAGGTTCAATTCTGAACACAACCAACAACTACGCACTTCCGCCGACTCAATGGAACGAAATTATTTCTTTTATACAAAAAGTAGCTACAAAGGAAACCAGAATTAAAATTCCTGTAATTTATGGTATTGATGCCATTCATGGAACAACTTATACCGATGGTGCCATTATGTTTCCACAACAAATTACGGTGGCAGCTTCATTTAATCCGACCAATGCATATAACATGGCCCGTGTCACTGCTTACGAAACAAGAGCAAGCGGTATTCCCTGGAATTTTTCTCCGGTATTGGATTTAGGTGCCGATCCGCGTTTTTCGCGCCAATTCGAAGGATTTGGTGAAGACCCTTATTTAATCGTAAAAATGGGTGAACAAATGATTAAAGGCTACGAGGGAAATAGTGATAGTTTGCAAAGTCCTTACAAAGTTGCTTCGTGCCTGAAACATTTTTTAGGCTATTCCGTACCAATATCGGGCAAAGATCGCACTCCTGCATTAATTCCCCAAAATAATTTGATTGAATACCATTTAGCTTCATTTAAAGCTGCTATCGAAGCGGGCGCCGAATCGGTTATGATTAACTCCGGCATAATCAATGGTGCTTCGGTACACGCCAGTTACGAAATTATTACCAAGTTACTAAAACAAGATCTGAAATTTGAAGGCGTAGTAGTTACCGACTGGATGGATATAATTAACCTGCATACCCGCGATAAAATTGCAGAAAACAACATAGAAGCAATTAAATTATCGATTAATGCAGGAATCGATATGTCGATGATTCCTTACGAATACGAGAGCTTTTGTGATAATCTTGTGACCCTGGTTAAAAAGGGTGAAGTAAAGGAAAGTCGTATAGATGATGCTGTACGGAGAATTTTAAAAATGAAAATGAAGCTTGGTTTATGGGAACGCCCGGTTACAAACATAAAAGATTATCCCGATTTTGGTTCCGAAAAATTTGCGCATATGGCTTACGAATCTGCTGCCGATGGAATTACACTGTTGAAAAACAATAACAACATCTTGCCATTATCAAAAAAAATAAAAGTATTAGTGAGCGGACCAAATGCAAACAGTATGCGTGCTATGAACGGGGGCTGGACCTATTCGTGGCAGGGAGAAAAAACAGATCGTTTTGCAGGAAAATATAACACAATGCTTGAAGCCATACAAAATGAGATTGGAACAAGCAATGTGAAATATGTACCGGGAGTTAGTTATATAGAAGCCGGAAAGTATTTTGAGGATGAAGAAAATAAGTTTAATGAAGCAATTGCTGCTGCAAAAACAGTTGATGTGGTTATACTTTGTTTGGGCGAAAACACTTATACCGAGAAACCTGGAGATTTGAACGACCTTACCATGAGTACCAATCAATTACGCCTGGCACGTGAAATTTCAAAAGCAGGAAAACCTGTTGTATTGGTTCTAACTGAAGGTCGTCCACGTTGCATCAGTTCCATTGAGCCGTTAATGTCAGCCGTAGTTCAAACTTACCTACCGGGCAATTACGGAGGAGATGCATTATCCGACATTTTGTTTGGTGATGTAAATCCATCCGGCAAACTTCCATACACTTACCCTTCGTATCCTAATTCGTTGGTAACGTATTATCACAAACCATCCGAAGAACAAAAACGCGCCGAGGGAGCTTATGTTTACGAATCGGATTATAACCCTCAATATGAATTTGGTTTTGGATTAAGCTACACTACTTTTGAGTACAGCAATTTAAAAATTTCGAACAAAGAATTCTCGAAAAGCGATATAATTAAAATTGATGTAGATGTGAAAAACTCAGGAGAAAGATTGGGTAAAGAAGCCATACTTCTTTATACCAGCGATTTATACGCCACAATTACACCTGATGTAAAACGTTTGCGCCGTTTTAATAAAATTTCACTTGCTCCGGGACAAATAAAAACAGTAAGTTTTGAAATAACAGATAAGGATCTTGCCTTTGTAAATACAAATAATCAATGGGTTACAGAACCGGGAGAATTTGAAATTTCAGTAGGAGGATTAAAAACAAAAATAAATTATAAATAAGAATAACCAACAAATTTAAAATCAATGAAAATCACAGAAGAAAAACAAAAAAAGACAGTTTTTACTAACAGCAGAAAACAACTGCTACAGTATATACTGATTTTAGCATTTGCTATTCCAATGAATTTGTTTGCACAAAAATCCGTAATTAACGGCGTGGTTGTAGATGCGAAAAACGAGTCGATAATTGGTGCCAATATATTGATAAAAGGTTCAATTACAGGAACTATTACCGATTTCAATGGCAAGTTTAGTATTGAAGCTGCTCCGAAAGATATTTTAGTAATTAGCTATATTGGTATGAACCCTAAGGAAATTACGGTGGGTTCAGAAAAAAACTTCAGAGTAATTTTGGATGAAGATACCAAAGCACTTGATGAAGTGGTGGTAATTGGCTACGGATCGGTAAAAAAGCGTGATGTTACTACTGCTATTACTTCTGTTTCGACCAAAGATTTGGATCAACGACCAATTGTTTCGGCCGATCAGGCTTTACAAGGAAAAGCTGCCGGAGTTTCGGTAATAAAACCAAACGGTTTACCCGGCGAAGGTATGGTTATTCGTGTACGTGGAGCAACTTCCATGAACTCAAGTAATGATCCGCTTTATGTTGTGGATGGTGTTACCCTTGACAATATATCGTTCCTCTCAGCCAACGACATTGAAAGCATTCAAATTTTAAAAGATGCTTCTTCGGCAGCTATTTACGGTTCGAGAGCCGCCAATGGTGTAATTTTAATCACTACCAAAACGGGAGTAAAAGGTAAAGCAAAAATTTCACTAAATGCATACGGTGGTGTTACAAGTTTGACTAAACGAATTGAATCGCTTAATGTGGCTCAATATCGGGAGTTGCTCGATGATATGGGTTCGACCACAGCTTTACCAGCCACACTTACAGACCAAACCGATTGGTACGATGAAACTTTCCAAAATGCGATGACACAAAATTATCAGCTATCAATTTCGAATGCTACCGACAAGATAAACTACTATCTTTCCGCAGGTTATACGGGTGAAGAGGGTATTATTAAAGTGGCATTTTTCGAACGCTTCAACTTCCGTTCGAACATTGAAAATCAGATTCGCCCCTGGCTAAAAATAGGGGCTAATATATCATATTCCGATTACAAAAACAACGGCATTGTAAGTGGTTTGGGTGCGAATCGTGCAGGTGTGGTACTTTCAGTTATTAATGCACCAACTTATGCCCCCATATGGGACGAAATTAATCCGGGACAGTACTATGATAATTTTTACGGTGTCAATATAACTTCACCGGTTGAAAACATGTCGCGTACTGCTGACAACAAATCTCTTAATAACCGACTTATTAGCAGCGGAAGCGCAGAAATCACATTTTTACCAAACTTAAAATTGCGCTCATCAGTAACTTTGGATCGATTGTATAATCATAGCACCAGCTTTCTCGATCCTATAAAAACGGGTTATGGAAGAAGTACAGGTGGAATTGCCACCGATGATCGCTCAATGGGAAGTGTTTTAATTTACGACAATATATTGAGTTACAATCAGAAATTCGGATTGCATAATATTGATTTTATGGGTGGAACTTCCGGAACTACAAATAACTATACTAAATCCTATGTCAGTTCACAATATTTTCACGATGGAAGTGTTAAAACAGTAAATGCCGGTAATAAAGTTACCCAAGGAGGTGGAAGTTATGAGACAGCGTGGGCTATGATGTCGTATGTAGGTCGATTGGCATACAATTACGATGGAAAGTATTTGGCAACAGTAAATATGCGTGTGGATGGTTCGTCAAAACTGAATCCCGATCATCGTTGGGGTTATTTTCCTTCTGCTTCGGCAGCATGGCGTATTTCTTCCGAAAAATTTATGAGTAACTTAACCTGGATTGACGATTTGAAAATTCGTGGCGGTTGGGGACAAACAGGTAATCAGGCTGGTTTGCCTGACTATAGCTATCTGCAACGATTTGCCATCAACCGTATTGACTGGACTCAACCCGGGCAAGCAACTTCAAAACCAAGTATAACTCAAAATGAACTAAGAACCGCAGATTTAACATGGGAAACCATGACTCAAACAAATTTGGGTATAGATCTCACCATTTTAAAGAACAGATTAACATTTGCACTTGAATATTATTCAAAATACACCACTGATATGTTGATGTATGTTTCTTTACCTCCTGGTTCTTCACCAGCTTCTTCTATTACCCGTAACGAGGGTGAAATGTCGAACAAAGGATTTGAGTTTTCGGTAAACTCAAGAAATATTGATTCAAAAAATTTCAAATGGTCTACCGATTTTAATATTTCTACCAATAAAAATCAATTAACAAAACTTGTGCTTTCGCAAGTTTATAATGCTGCTAAAACCAGCGAAAATATTACAGAATATGTAGTACGTAACGAACCGGGTCATTCATTAGGTGGATTTTATGGTTACATTAGTGATGGCGTAGATCCCGAAACTGGAGAATTGATGTACAGAGATTTAAACAATGATGGTTCAATTACTACTTCGGACCGTGATTATATCGGAGATCCAAACCCGGATTTTACTTATGGAATGACGAATGTTTTTTCATACAAAAATCTCAATTTAAGTATATTGGTTCAAGGCTCTCAAGGGAATGATCTTTTCAATGCATCACGTATGGAAACAGAAGGCATGTACGATGGGAAAAACCAATCAACGCGTGTTATTGATCGATGGCGTCGTCCGGGCATGATAACCACTATTCCTAAAGCCGGATATGATATGAAAGTTTCGTCATACTTTATTGAGGATGGTAGTTTTTTGAAGATTAAAGATGTAACGCTTTCGTACAATGTATCTCCTTCAAAAATGAAAAAATTAGGAATAACACGCCTTCAACCTTATCTGTCAGCATCAAACCTGTTGACGATGACGAAATACCTGGGTTTCGATCCGGAAGTTAATCAATGGGGTAATAGCGGTACGGTTCAGGGCATCGATTGGGGAACTTATCCTCAAACCCGCACTTTTATTGTAGGTTTAAATGTTGAATTTTAATAAAAAGTTTACAAATGAAAACAAAAAATAGATTTAAATTATTGATTACAGCTGTAATACTTTTAGCTGTAGCATCTTGTTCTCTCGATCTTGACCCAATTTCGGAATATTCCGAAAGGACCTTTGGACAAACTTCGGGCACCGACTCCATAAAATACAAGACCAGGGCTGAAATGTATTCGCAATATCAGTCATTGTATCAAAAACTGAAAGATCAGGAACATTGGTATCTCGATTTAATTATGATTTGCGAAACACGATCCGACAATTCTTACGGAGGAAGCACCGGTTCGCAGGTAGTACCAATTGAAACCAATGCGATTGACGGAGGCAACAGTGTTGTTGCTCGTGACTGGGACAGATATTTAGCAGATGTTGCTCAGGCAAACACTGTAGTTGAAAATATTGATAAAGTTCCTGACGAAACACTTACAGCTACAGAACGTAAACAGTGGAAAGCCGAAGCAAAAATTTTCAGAGCTATGGTCTGGTTCGACATGGTCCGTTTTTGGGGAAACATTCCGGTAGTAACCAAAGAAGGTACAGATATAACTGCTGAAAATATCGAAGAGGTATATCCCTTATATTATCCAAAACAATCTGATCCTGCTAATGCTTTTGCACAGATAATTAAAGATTTGACCGAAGCTATTGTTGACGCACCGGCTAATAACGCTGGAAACAAAACAATATTGTCAAAGTCAGTAGCCCGAGCCATGTTGGCAAAAGCATATGCCGAAAAACCTGCACGTGATTATT
>JAKLIM010000185.1 GCA_022709605.1 Bacteroidota bacterium
AAAGAAAGAAAATACATAAATTAAAGTTTCTAATTCTGATATATCTATTAAAAAAACTTTTATTTACTAACTATAAAATATTAAAAATCATGAGAATTCTTTTTGCTATTTCACTCGTATTGTTGACACTTAATTTATATGCACAAGATTATTTTCCATTAGTTATTGGCAATAAATGGACTTATAACTATTATAATTCTAGTGGATTAATTGTAGGAACTTATTCATCAATAATTAAGGAGGAAATAAAAACAAACAATCAGAATGGCTTTTTAGAGGAAAATAATATGATTGTTAACGGCATTTCAAATTTATCAAATTCGTACATTTATACAGATAGCATAAGTACGAACGATGTTTATATTTACCAGTTGAATAATTGGTCTAAGAGCCTACAGCATCACTATACAGATGGAGATAAATGGCGTTTTTTGGGAGATTCCTTACGTGTTAAATATATAGGTGAAGTAACTGTTCCTGCAGGAACCTTTGATTCTTGTTATTTTATCGGAGCAACAATGTCATCTGGTGGAGTTTATGCTCCAAATATTGGTCTTATTCAAAATGTCAATGGTAGTAAAGTCACTTTAGAATTAACTGCATACAATGTTGCTTTAAATAGTATTTCAGGTTTAAATACGATATTAATAAATGAAGTGACAATTTACCCAAATCCTTCGAGCGACTATATTACATTACCAAAAATTGAGAATGTAATTCGACTCGAAATATATGATGTAGAAGGCAAACTACATTTAACTTCAAAAGATATATCAAGCAAGAATAATTTGATAGACATTTCAAATTATTCAAAAGGAATCTACTTTGGTAAAATCCAATTGATTGATAATAGTAACGTGAGATTTAAGTTTATAAAGCAATAATATAGATTATCTTTTGAGAAAAACTCAAATCAACCGCTTACTATTTTCTTTGACACTATTACAGCTTATATAATTCAAAAACAAAGCTACTAACCCCTAACACACGCTTTGTTCATTGGCTGGCTAACGTACATTCCAGAAGTCCCAAAACTTCGGGACGCCTGTGCCCATAGCCTCGGTCGTCAGACTGCGCAAAAATTAAAAAATGATGCGCTGAGATTTGGATATTTGAATTTTTCTCGGAAAGCGGATCGAATATTTAAAGGTGCAAGTGAGGTTCTTGTGCAGACTCGCATTAGCAGCAAGCCGAAAAAAAAATAAGATCGCAAAAAACAGAAACCAAAATTAGTTGTAGTTTTGTATCCAGATATCAGATTTAGAAAAACATTTAAAGATTGAAACATGACTAAGAAACTGCAAATACGAAATAGCACAGCTGAATTTCTTGTTTTTACAAATCAAGCGGGTGAAAATACTATCGAAGTTCGTATTGAGGACGAAACTGTTTGGTTATCACAAAAGCTTATAGCAGTTCTTTTTGAAGTAGAAGTGAATACAATTAATTATCACATCAAAGAAATTCTAAAATCACGCGAACAAAAAGAGGCAACTATTCGAAATTTTCGAATAGTTCAAACTGAAGGGAAAAGACAAGTTGAAAGAGATGTAGAATTTTATAATCTTGAGATGATTATTTCTGTTGGTTATCGGGTAAATTCCGACAGAGCCATGCAATTTAGACAATGGGCAACCAACGTACTGCACGACTTTGCAATACGTGGTTATGTATTGGACAAAGAACGACTAAAAAACGGCGCATTCTTCAGCAAAAAATACTTTGATGATTTACTTGCCGAAATCCGTGAAATAAGAGCCAGCGAAAGAGGCTTTTATCAGAAAATAACTGACATTTATGCAACGGCAATGGATTACAGCAAAAATGCTGATACAACCAAAACTTTTTTTGCTACTGTACAAAACAAACTGCATTTTGCAATACACGGACAAACTGCTGCCGAATTGATTGTAAGCCGTGCGAATGCAGAAAAAGAACACATGGGGCTTAGTACATGGAAAAATGCACCCGAAGGAAAAATTATCAAAACCGATGTTTCGATAGCAAAAAATTACCTGAAAGAAAAGGAAATAAAAACGCTCGACCGCTTTGTTACGATGTACTTAGATTATGCAGAAGACCAAGCAGAAAGAGGTTTCCCAATGACGATGAGTGATTGGGCAGAAAAATTGAATGTTTTCTTGCAGTTTAACCAACGTGAAGTACTTGAAAATCCGGGAAAAGTGACTGCCGAAATTGCTAAAGCTTTTGCCGAAACAGAATTTGAGAAATATAGAGTGGTACAAGACCAACTTTTTGAATCAGATTTTGACAAACATATAAGAAAACAGTTGGGTGAGATGTAATTGATTTCATCACCGAGATAGCAATATACATTTCAATAGCATAGAAGTAGAATAAAATATTGAACAGAATTTATAAATTTAAAACAAAGTAAGTCATGAAAACAAAAGCATTGCTTTTACTGATTTTTAGTTTGACTTTATCCCTTAGTTCTTTTGCGCAAAACTCAGGAAAGAAGTATTACATTACCGGGCAGGTGCTTGACACTAACAACAAACCTGTGTCGGGCGCTACGGTGTTAATTGACAATAAAAGCATCGATGTTAACACCGACGAGAATGGTATGTATAAGGTTAAAGTAAAGGCCAATGCAGTGCTCATCTCTATTTTCAATCTATCAAGCGGCGTTGTGAATGCAGAAATTAATGGCAGAACGGTTATCAATTTTAAGCTCGATAATGTACAACCTCCTAAAAACACGGTGGAAAAAGAAAACACAGATAATGAAGAGGTGAATATCGGTTATGGAACGGCTTCGAAAAGAGACCTGACTACCAGCATTGGTACCGTTGATGGAAAAAAAAATAAATATGCAATGTATCAAAATGTGTATGAACTGATTCGGGGAGAAGTTCCGGGCGTTGATGTGAACGGGAATAAAATCAGAATCAGAGGTTTAGGTACCATCAATGGTTCAAGCGATCCATTGGTGCTTGTTAATAACGTTGAAGTGTCGCTCGAGTCTATCGAGTCTATCGATCCTCGCATTGTTAAATCTATAAGTATTCTTAAAGATTCTGATGCCTCCATTTATGGTTCGCGAGGTGCCAACGGTGTAATATTAATCACAATGATTGGAAAATAGCAATTAACTACCTTTGTTGAACGTGTTACGCCGAGCGATGTTCGGCAGTCAGCGTTTAAAACAAGTAAATACATTTCTATTTTAGATACACTTAAATCAAAAAACAGTATAGCTTATATCGCATCTAGGTAAGCTACCTTAACCGAATTTTCGCTATTTTTGGAAAATAGTTGGAGGGGTCTATTCAATAAACTGTGTCAGAAAGGTTGGAGTTCTTGCGCAAAACACATTAAGCCACCTGCAAAATGCATTAAGCCATACGCAAAATACATTAAGCCACCCGCAAAATGCTTTGAGCCGCAAAATGCTTTGAGCCATACACAAAATGCTTTGAGCCATACACAAAATACATTAAGCCACCCGCAAAATGCTTTGAGCCATACACAAAATACTTTATGCAAATCATAAATATACTTATTGGGTGTATTTCGTGTGATCTAAAGCTTTATTTTGTTTTTATAAATTCAATTTTTGTAACATGTTTTTTAAAGTAACTCCATTGTAATATTTTCTTATCATGTTTGAAACACACATGTCGTAATTTTGCAGCATCAAATTTTCAAACAAATAAGCTAAATGAGACAACTTTTTCACTTACGTTCTTTTCTTCTTATAACTTTTATTTTTTTGATAGAAATAACTAATGCACAGACTCTTATAAAAGGGCGTGTAATGGATAAAAAATACAAAGAACCACTGACCGGAGCTGCTATCCTTGTTGAAGGAACTACCAACGGAACAACCGCTGACATTGACGGCAATTACCAACTAACGGTTGTACCGGGCAAATACACCTTGCTAATTTCTTACGTATCATACACTTCGCAACGAATACCCAATATTTTTGTTGAAAAAAATAAAACAACAAATTTAGATATTGATATGGATGAAGCATCGCTCGTACTCGAAAGCGTACAGGTGGTTGCACAAAAACGTACCGATACCGAACTTTCGATGCTCAAAAGTGTACGTTCGGCTGTGCAGGTGGTGAATGGCATTTCGTCGCAACAAATAGGCAAAACGCTCGATCGCGATGCTTCGGAGGTTGTGAAACGCATTCCGGGAGTTACTATTAAAGACAATCGGTTTGTGGTTGTTCGCGGTTTGAACCAACGCTATAACAACGTATGGCTTAACAATGCCGCAACACCCAGTAGCGAAACCGATGTAAAAGCGTTTTCGTTCGATGCTATTCCCAGCAATATGATTGATAACCTGTTGATTTACAAAACCGGAACGCCCGAATTATCGGCGGAAGCTACCGGGGGATTTATAAAAATTTCAACAAAAAATATTCCGGACGAAGATTTTATGAATGTAGAATACGGCGTAGGTTACAACGATGTAACTACACTTAAAGATGCCTGGCATTTGCCTTCACAATCACTTGATTTTCTTGGTCTTGGAAGTGGAGCACGCGGCATTCCTTCCGATTTTCCCAAAAACCTCAGTTCAGTTTCACTGGTGGAGCGCGATGCTTTTGCACTTAAGTTAGGCAACAAATGGGTAGCTCAACGGACAACTGCTTTACCCAATCAGAAACTATCGGCCGCCTTTGGTAAAAAGTGGAATTTAGGAAATGGTGCCCGTATCGGTACTATTACTTCACTTTCGTACAGCAACAGTTCATCAACCCGCAGCAACATGAGCAATTATATGTACGAGCGTTTCGATGCTGTTACTGAAACTCCCACTTACATGTACAAATATACTGCTGACATTTATGATACCGATTTCAAAGTGGGTTTAATGCACAACTGGGCTTATCAAACGGCCAAAGGTACCAAGCTGGAATTCAAAAATATACTGAATCAGATTGGTGTGGACAAAACTGCCAATACACAAGGTTGGAACAATAACCGACAGGGAAATTTCAAGTATTTCAGCAATCAATATTCAAGCAGAACAACTTATTCGGGTCAGTTAAGCGGAAATCATAAATTACAAGACAGCGAAGATAAAAAGCTGGACTGGAACCTGGGATTTGCTTATGCGAACCGCATCGAACCGGATCGTCAGAACAGAAGCATGAAAGAAAGTGCAAATGGAAATTACGAATATATGTTGCCGGATGTGCCCAGTATCAACGAGTTGGGACGACTTTACATGACCAATCACGAATATGTAACCACGGCAGCATTAAATTACGACCGCAAAATACTTTTGGGCGAAATAATTTCAACATTAAAGGCCGGTGCATACAGCGAATATAAAACCCGAAACCTATCGGAACGAAGCATAACTTATCGCAAAGCGTATGGCGCATTGAATGATGATGAAGTGAATGCCCTGGATTTCGAATCACTTTTTACTGAACCACATCTCGGTCAGGGAAAAGTAATCAGTGTTGACGAACAAACCAATGTAGCCAACAGTTATGATGCACAAAATTTGTTGGGTGCGGGTTATCTGTCATTTATCGTTCCTGTGGGTCAGCTGAATGTAAGCGGCGGCGTACGTGCCGAATATAACAGATTGATGCTAAATGGATATTACAATGCTGTATCGCCCGTAAAAGTGGATAATACGTCCATTAAATTCTTTCCTTCGTTGAATACATCATATAATTTAAACGAAAAAACATTGCTCCGTCTGGCTTATGCTCATACCATAAATCGTCCGGAATTTCGCGAAGTTTCACCATTAAATTATTACGACTTTACAGAAAAGAATTCGGTAAAAGGAAATCCAAACTTAAAAGATGCCACGATACAAAACATCGATTTCCGTTTCGAATATTACCCAACTCCTAACGAAACATTCACATTGGCAGCATTTTACAAAAACTTCAAAAATCCGATTGAGATGGTAAGTGTTGGCACAGGCAACGAATTTTCATTCGAAAACGCATTGGGTGCTGTAAATTACGGACTGGAACTTGAAGCCAAAAAATCGCTCGAAACATTGATCGGACTAAAGAATTTCAGTATCAATGTAAATGCATCCTATATTTTCAGCGAAGTGCAATTTGAAAATACACAGACTGAACGCAGCCGTCCACTTCAGGGACAATCGCCTTATGTGCTGAATGCAGGTTTGTTTTACCAAAACGATAAAGCCGGACTTTCTTCGTCAATTATGTATAATGTAATGGGAAAACGTATTCTGGTGGCCGCTCAACTAAATCAGGGCGAAGTGGTTATTCCCGATATTTACGAAATGCCCCGCAATGTAATCGACTTTTCGTTGAATAAAAAGTTAGGAAAGAAACTGGAACTCAAATTTGGTGTAAAAGACTTACTGGCACAGGATTATAAAACACAGCAAACTTATGAATACGTTAAGAACGGCGAAAATAAATCCATTACATTGAATAATAAAACGTATAATCTGGGTCGCACAATATCGCTTGGTGCAAGCTGGAAGTTTTAGAAAAGTAACTTATACAAAGTTTAAAACAATGATTATGCTTCAATGAATCAGGAGTAAGGTAAAAAATTTCCGAATAACTTAAGACTGTATTATATAAAACACAAAAGTAAATTTTCAACTATGAAAATTTACTTTTGTAGTAGTATTAAGCAGATCAATATTTATTTACACTGATATTCTCTGTAGAATTAAATGGAAATTAATTCCTTTGACTCAATAAAATCATTTTTATTAAAATAAATTTTACTTCTTGTCAATATTTCCGTAGCGAGAAAATAAAACTCAAGCCTCCGGTAGAAACCGATTTTACTGAAATTGTTCCTTTGTGAAGCACTACTGCATTTTTTACAATGGCCAATCCAAGACCTGTTCCACCTACTTTACGACTGCGCCCTTTGTCGACGCGATAAAACCGTTCAAATATTTTTCCAAAATGTTCCTCGTCAATTCCTACACCGTTGTCGGAAAACGAGAAGTAATAAAACTGTTCATCTTCCCGGTAACAGCTTATATCAATGTTGATATTATCGCCTCCATAAGCCAAAGCATTATCAGTAAGATTGCGGAAAATGGAATACAAAAGAGAACGGTTTCCCTTAAGCGGCATTGGGCTTTTATAATTTTGAACGACGATACATTTCTTTTGCTCTATCTGCAAGTTTACATCCGACAACACATCGTTGATTACCTGAGCAAGATCACAAGGTTCTTTTTCGAATAATCT
>JAKLIM010000186.1 GCA_022709605.1 Bacteroidota bacterium
AACGAAAAAAGTTCACATTGATAAGGAGATTGCTGCTCTATGTAAACAAGTTAAAAAGTTAAGCAATATTGCCGTCGTACTATACACCTAAATTTATGATATACTGTTTAATTTTATTGTTTCGTTAATGGATAACCGTAACCGTTATGATTTTTTGAACCATAAAATAACTTATTTCCCTCTACCTTGTACGACATAGTATAATCTTTACCATCAGGATAATAATAAGTAATAAGGTTGTTTGGAGAAGTTTCCCATTTAAACTCATTCACTTTTGTGTTGACCCTTATCATTGCCGTACCGTCGGCGTTATAAACATGTACCACCTTAAAGCCAATTGCATTATAGGTCCATATGCCTACAATTGCTTGATCGTAATTGTGAGATTTGGCATTAATCTGGCTTTCGTCAAAAATAGCTCCCTCATATTCTTTAAAGGTGTTGGTTGTTCTCTCGGCTATGTCGTAAGTCTGTTTGATTTTTTTCTCTAATTCAGTGATATACTCAATCTCTTTGTGAATTTTTTCCAACTTCACTCTATGATCTTTTTCCAACTGCATTAATTTAGTTATAAAGTCCTGTTTTTTTGCAATATTCAAAAATTTGTTTTTCAACTCATTTGCATCTGATCTTTGTCCACCAGAGGCACCATTTACATAGTCAAAAGTAAAAACAGAGGATACAACATCTGACGATAGAGAGTAAACAGTATTCCCGGGGATAAGAAATTTTATTTGCTCGCCGGCTAGGTCAATTTGCATTGAATTAACTACTTTGACTCTCTGATTCAGCAATTCTATGTTCAGCGCTGAATAAAGTTTTTGTGAATCAAAAATTTGACTCTGAGTTACCACATAACGACTTTCAGTTATTTCCAGATAAGGTATTTTTGAAGGGATATGATATGGAGCTTGTCCATATTGTTTCAAAGTTCGAGCTCCTTTTTCAATCAATTGTAACCGAACATTTTCATTCATTTCAGATTGTGTTATAGCTTTTTCTATATCGCGTTTCGCCTCATATACCCATTGATTTTCGGCTTGAGAGAGCCTGCGTTGCGCATTCACTGGTTGCAAACTAAGAAATGTAATGCACAAAATAATAATTAAATTCCACTTTTTCATATTGATTTATAATTTAAATGAAGGAGTTTAAATTTGATACGCTGAAAGTTAATTTCGATCAATCAAAGGGACTTTTGAAATTTAATTTAGACATAACAGGTTTTGAAAACCTGTTATGTCTTAGCTATAAGTTGCCGGCATTTTTTAATTTATTATACTGACAAGTCAATACATTTTTAGTGTCAAAATCACGTAAATGCATCCCGTTTCCTGTGCACCAATCAAACACTTTGCAATCAGAACATTCACCACATTTCATCCAATCTCTTCGGCGCATTATATCAAACTTATTATTCCAAACTGAAAGAAAATCATCTTTGTAAATATTCCCCTGTACATATCTTCTATAAATATTGGGACATGCTGAAATTGAGCCATCAATCAGAACAGAAGCTACATTTATTCCGGCACGACAGAAATATAATCCTTTACGGACTTCTAATTCATAATTTCCAACAAAGCCTTCACATTCATATTCAACTTCAATCTTTTTTTCTTTCCGACAAGCACTAATAAATTTCAGTAAATCAGCAAATTGAATATCCGAAAGCATTAATTCTGCATTATTTTTCGCTCTGCCGATTGGTGAAATTGTAAACAATCGCCATTTTCTTACACCCAACGAAATTAATAATTCTTTTATGGATTGTAACTCCTTAAAGTTTCTTGAATTAACACAAGTTACCACATCAAATATAAGATTATCTTGTTGTGCAATTAATTCTATTGAATTTATCACTTTATCATAACAATCCGAATTTCTCATCCAATTATGGCTTTCTCTTAAACCATCTAAGCTTACTGTTATTGAACTTAATCCGGATTGCATTAAATCTGAAAATCGTTTTTTTGTCAACAAAGCGCCATTGGTAACAATCCCCCATTTAAACCCTTCATTGGCAATTTGAGCACCGCAAATTTCTAAATCTTTTCGAATTAAAGGTTCGCCACCTGTAATAACAACCGCAATATTTTTTGCCTCGTATTGTGTTTTGATATTTCTTAAAACCTTGATAAAATCATTTATTGGCATATCAGGGAAGTCACAATTCTGAGAACAATCGCTCCCGCAATGGATACAATGAAGATTGCATCGAAGAGTAGATTCCCAGAATAAATAAGTCAATTCGTGCAATGAGATTTCTGTTGCTTTTAATTTTTTAAACAGCTCAAATATTAATCGCTTTTTAAATGAAATCTTATTCATTACTTTTCATTTGAATTTCTAAATCATGTCCGAAGTCAGATTGTCTTAAAGTCGTATCCATTACCTCAAAACTTCCATTCAAATTTCCATCAATATCAGTGAATCTCATTCTCGGATACTCTTCAATTAAAACTTCACCAATGATTACAAAATTTCCATCTTTATCAGTTTGTATCGATGTTTGGGTAATGCTATTCAATAGTTCAACTTTAATATTGGGAATGGTTTGCGAGGAATCCTTTGATTTAACAACACCTTTAAATTGAACATTATATTCTGTTGTGTCATAACCATATTTACAGCAAGATGTAATTAATCCTACAGTACCGACTCCCAAAATATTTAAAACTAATCTTAGAAATTTCCTTTTTCTTTTTAATAACTTTTCCATTTTAATTCATTTTAAGGGTTTGTTTAATTGTATTATGATTTTTCTAAGGTACAATGACTTTTGTATTATACATTCTTTTATCGTGTCAAAGTTAATTAAATCTATTAAAATCACAAATGAAAACAAATTTTATTTAAATATCCCGCGAAAAAGACAAAAACGGGGTTGCAGTTTGATTGAAACCCTAAGATATTACTTGCATTTTTTATCATAAAAAAACTCCCGACGAATATAAATTCGTCGGGAGTCAGTTCCCCTCTCCTCAAGGAGAGGGGCAAGGGGTGAGGTGGTTTCTTACACTACTTTATACACATCAACATGATCTACTTCGAAAGTTTTGATAAAGGCTGCGTGACGACGAACTTCAACTTCGCCGAAGTTCAGATAAACTTCAGCCGATTTGCGGAAGAGATCTTCTGTGTCGCGGGTGGCATCGATAAGCAGCAGATAGCCCATGATGATATGTCCGGCCATTTCCACCAACCTACGGGCATGGAAATCAAGGTATTCCTGATTTTTTATTTCGTTGACGCGTGCCACGGCATTGGCATACAGGTTAGTCATAATCTGCAGACGTTTGCGGAACGAAGTAAACTCAGATTTAATGGGTTGCGCATCGTAGTCGCGAATCATTTTCAGGTAATTGCCGGTGGTTACGTGGCGGATAGCCGCTACAACCTGCAACTGAGAAGTTCCTTCGTAAATAGTCATGATTCGGGCATCGCGGAAATGACGTTCGCAGGCATAATCTTTCATAAAACCGGAACCACCATGTACCTGAATAGAATCGTAAGCATTTTGATTGGCATATTCGCTGGTGAACATTTTCAACATAGGTGTCAGCGCATCGGCTAATTTCAGGTATTCTTTGAAATCAGCTTTTTCTTCGGGAGTCAGTTTGCGTTCTGATTCAATGCCTTCGTAAGCTTTGTAAATATCAACAAAACGGGTTGTTTCATACAACAATGCGCGTGAAGCATCCAATTTGGCTTTGATAATTGAAACCATTTCGAAAACAGCAGGGAATTCGATAATGGCTTTACCAAACTGGCGACGGTCGCGTGCATAGTTCAATGCTTCGGTATAAGCAGCTGCCGAAAGTCCTGTGGATTGAGCGCCAATACCCAAACGGGCACCATTCATCAACGACATAACATATTTAATCAAACCCATGCGGCGGGTTCCAACTAATTGTGCAGGTGTATTATTGAAAACAAGTTCGCAGGTTGGTGAACCTTTGATACCCAATTTATTTTCGATTCGACGCACCAACACCGTATGATCATGTTTGTTGTCGGCTACGAAATACGATAAACCGCGTCCATCGCTGGTACCTTCTTCCGAACGTGCCAAAACCAATTTTATTTGAGCGTCACCATTGGTAATAAATCGTTTTACACCATTCAAATACCACATTCCATCGGCTTCGTTAAAAGTTGCTTTCAACTGTACAGCCTGTAAATCGGAACCGGCATCGGGCTCGGTTAAGTCCATAGAACAGGTTGCACCTTCGCAAACACGTGGAAGGTATTCTGCTTTGATTTCGTCCGAAGCAAATTCGGAAATGGTTTCGGCACAGTCCTGTAAGCCCCAAATGTTGGCAAAACCTGCATCGGCGCGCGATACCATTTCGCCTGACATTACGTAAGCTACCATCGGGAAGTTCAAACCTCCGTACTGACGTGGTAAAGTAATTCCATACACTCCGGCCTGAATTAATGCTTCGTGATTTTCCTGTGTTCCACGGGCATATTTCACGCGACTGTTAATTACTTCAGGACCATCATGGTCAACACTTTCGGCATTGGGAGCAATGATGTCGGCACAAATTCCTCCGATAATTTCCAGTATTTTTTCGTAACTGTCAATGGCATCTTCGAAATCGCGTGCAGCATAATCAAACGTATCTTTATCAGCAAAATTGCGCTCCTTGAGGGCAACTATTTTCTTCATCAACGGATGCGAAAGCTGAAACTTTATAGCGGGATTGTCATTAAAAAAATTCATATTTTATATTTACGATTTTTTCATTTACGATTTACAATTTAAAGAAATTGTAAATCGTAAATTGTAAATTCTTCAACTATTTACTGTTCTTTTTATAGTATTTAATCATTTTTGGAAGCACTTCTTCCACCGTTCCGGTGATTACATAATCGGCAATCTGATTGATGGGTGCTTTCGGGTCGCTGTTGATAGCAATAATCATTGAACTTTCCTGCATGCCGGCAATGTGTTGAATTTGTCCGGAAATTCCGCAGGCAATATACAGTTTCGGACGAACTGTTGTTCCGGTTTGTCCAATCTGACGTTCGTGTTCCGCAAAACCGGCATCCACCGCAGCACGTGAAGCGCCTACTTCACCACCCAATGTTTCGGCCAAAGAATAAAGCAGCTTGAAGTTATCGGCACTTCCAACTCCGTATCCACCGGATACGATAATGGGTGAGCCTTTGATGTTCAGTTTCGATTTTTCGATATGACGTTCAATGACTTCAATTACGAAATCGGTATCGGAAATATACTTTGAAATATCAAGCTTAACTGTTTTGCCTACATGTTTTGCGTTGCGAATTTCTTTTTTCATTACACCTTCGCGAACGGTTGCCATTTGAGGACGGCAATCAGGATTCACAATGGTAGCAACAATATTACCTCCAAATGCAGGACGAATCTGAAACAATAGATTTTCGTATGTTTTTCCTTGTTTTTTGTCTTCGTAATTTCCCACTTCGAGCGAAGTACAGTCGGCAGTCAATCCACTGAATAGAGCTGAGGATACGCGTGGACCCAAATCGCGACCGATTGAAGTAGCACCCATAAGTGCTATTTGCGGTTTTTCTTCCTTAAAAAGTTTAACCAGCAACGAAGTGTGTGGTAAAGTGGTATAAGGAGCCAGTCGTTTGTCGTCGGCTAAATACAGTGTATCAACGCCATAAGGAAAAATTTGTGCGCCAATTCCGTCGAGTTCGTAGCCTGCAGCTACTGCTTCGAGTTTACATTTCAGCTGGTCAGCCAAAGTGCGTCCTTTGGTGAGAAGCTCAAGACTCACATCGCCTACGATGCCGTCTTCTAATTCGAGATATACAAATATGTTGTTCATGTTTTGCGTGAGTTTTATTTTTAATTGGATGCTGAGTTGAGTTTGAAAGGTTTGAAAGTTTGAAGAGTTTGAAGAGTTTGAAGAGTTTGAAGAGTTTGAAAGGTTTGATTTCTAAGAACTACAAACTACAAACTACAAACTACGAACTACAAACTACAAACTATCCTATTGTATGATTAGCGATTAATTCAACCATCATATCTTCAATCTCAACATCCGAAGCAGTCAGTCGTTTACTTTCTTTGGCTGTAAATACTACGCTTTCAATTTGTTTCACTTTAGTAGGTGAACCTGCCAACCCGAGCCATTTGATATCATGTTCGATGTCACTTACACCCCATTCGGTAATATTGAGGTAAGGGTGCGAGTTGTACAATTCGGTGTAATCTGCACCTGCATCCTGTTTTTCGGTAAGTGTGGCGGCACGTTTGTATTTGAGCGTAAGTTTTGCGTGACGTGGACGACATTCGGGCGCTGAACCATTTACAGTTATTACCATTGGGAGTGAACCTTTTACTACTTCCACTCCACGTTCGAGGCGACGTTTTACAGTAATAAAATTGTTGGAGCAATCAAGAATTTCTTCGGCATACGTAATTTGTGGGTAACCCAACTTTTCGGCAACCTGCGGACCAACCTGTGCGGTATCGCCATCAATAGCCTGACGACCACATACAATGATGTCCACTTTGCCCATTTTACGAATGGCACAAGCCAATGCATAAGAGGTTGCTAATGTGTCGGAACCGGCAAATTCGCGTCCACTCAGCAGAAAACCGCCATCGGCACCGCGATACATACTTTCACGAATAATTTCGGCAGCACGAGCCGGTCCCATGGTGAGTACATGAACCGTTGCACCTTCAATTTTTGATTTCAGGCGTAATGCCTGTTCAAGCGCGTTGAGGTCTTCGGGGTTGTAAATGGCAGGAAGTGCGGCACGGTTGACCGTCCCATCGGCTTTCATGGCATCTTTACCTACGTTGCGCGTGTCAGGCACTTGTTTGGCAAGAACTACAATTTTAAAACTCATTGATTAACTGTTTTAGATGAATATTTGGCTTAACTTATATTATTTATTGTCCAGTGTCGTGAGGTAAAATATTATTTTTATTACAAAAAAAAGGAACATTACCCCTAAAAAAAACCGAACTGCAAAAATAGCAGATTTTATTTATCTGACAAGTGAAAATTGCACAATAAATCAAAATTGTGCAATAATAAATAAGGACTTTAAGGATAATATCCTGCAAAAAATGTTAAAGTTACGCTTTTACAACCTGAATATTTTATTGCAAAATATTTGTAAAACAGGA
>JAKLIM010000187.1 GCA_022709605.1 Bacteroidota bacterium
AAAAAGTCTGAATATAAGCGATAACATTCAATTTAAGCGTAGAGTATATCAAACAATCTCATCTACTCCTTACGTGGAATTAGCGGATGGAAATTATACACTTTCAGCAAAAATAAAAAACGGCGTTGGATTTCAAGTGTTAGAAATGTATGCAGAAAGCGGAATGAAAAAATTTTCCACTAAAATAAAAGAGCAAAATACAGCATGGACAACCATCGAACTAAAAAATATTCAGGTAAAAGGCGGCAAAGTCGAAATTGGCTTTTGGGCTGAGGGACTTGTTGAATCGAAATGTCAGTTGGATGATGTTATGTTGGTAAAGAAACGTTGAGATATTTTTTATGTAAACAATCTGATAAAAAAATGAGAAAGATAATAACACTTGCCCTTGGGGTTTTGATAGTTTTTGCAGTTCATGCGCAAACCTACAACATCGACATTACCAAAGTAAAAACCGATGTGCTGCGTGGACATCTTGATTTGGGTGGACGCAACGAAAAAGGCGACACCATTGGCGTAAATAGCTTTTACATAGAGCGAAACGGAAAACCCATTATTCCCGTTATCGGTGAATTTCATTACAGTCGCTATCCGCATCAGTATTGGGACGAGGAAATTAAAAAGATGAAAGCCGGTGGAATTACCGTTGTTGCCACCTATGTTTTCTGGAATATGCACGAATTTAAAGAAGGCAAATTTGATTGGACGAACGACTTAAATGTTCGACGGTTTACCGAACTTTGTGCCAAAAACGGATTGGATGTATTGATGCGCATTGGCCCATTTGCGCATGGCGAAATTCGTAATGGAGGCTTGCCCGATTGGTTGTATGGTCGCCCGATTGATGTACGCAGCAACGATCCGGCTTATTTGTTTTATGTGAACCGATTGTATCAGGAAATTGGCAAGCAACTCAGCGGATTGATGTTCAAAGATGGCGGTCCGATTATCGGCATTCAAATTGAAAATGAGTACCAACATTCGGCTGCTCCGTGGGGATTTACTTACACTGATGCTCCCCGCGAAAGGACTGCTGCCCGACGTGATAATAAAATAATTCAGGATGGTGTAGGTATCAACAATATTGGAAATGAATTTGCCAATTTGGGAAGCGACCACATGAAAAATCTGAAGCAATTAGCCATAAAAGCAGGATTAATTGCTCCTATTTACACCGCAACAGGTTGGGGATTAGCCACTATTATCGAAAAAGGTTCAATTCCGGTAATGGCCGGTTATGCATTCCCGTTTTGGGAAGCAGGAAATAAGCCGTCGCCCTTTTATTTGTTCAAAAATATTCATCAAAAGCCCGATTATTCACCTGTAAGTTACGATGTGAATCTCTATCCATCGTTGGCTGCTGAGTTGGGTACGGGCATGGCTGTTACGTATTCGCGCCGCCCACGCGTTCCGGGCGAAAGCTTTTTGCCCCTGATGGTGCGCACCGTAGGCAGCGGAACCAACGGTCTGGGCTTTTATATGTATCACGGTGGCACTACGCCTTCGGTTGGCAACTTCTTTTTAGCTGAAGGAGCCGGTTTAAACAATAAATCCTATGATTATCAGTCGCCTATTGGTGAATTCGGTAATGCAAGCAGTGGATTTTATTCGCTCAAACTGATGAATTACTTTCTGAATTCTTTTGGCGAAGATTTAGCACCTCTTTACCCGGTTTTGCCCGCCACCAACGACAGCATTAAACCCAAAAATACCAATACCTTGCGTTATGCCGTCAGAACCGATGGCAACAAAGGTTTTGTGTTTATGCACAACTATCAGGATCATTTGGCAATGTCCGATGTAAAGAATTTGAAAATAAATGTTGCCACAAAATCAGGTGAAATTAGTTTTCCAACGTCTGGTACATTTACGCTGAAAGCCGGTAGTTCAGCCATATTTCCTTTTAATCTGAATATCGATGGCGTTGATATTCGTATGGCAACTGTACAACCTTTTTGCAAGTTTAGCAATAAGGGTAAAAAGTACAATGTGTTTGTTTCTATGGATGGCATTGCACCCGAAATAGTGCTGAAAGGAAAGGTGAAAGTAAGTGGAAACGGTATTAAAAGCTTGGTAAAAGGAGGAAATACAGTTGTATCATTGCCAAATGGAATAATCAGCGAAATATTGATAAAAGGCGTAAATTTCCTGATACTTCCGTACGAGCAAGCATTGAATGCTTATTTGGTTGGAAATGACGACAAACATCTTGTCATCAGCAAAGCAATTGTGCTTGAAAATGAGCAGAAAGTATCGTTGGTAAGTACATGCCAGGAATCTGTTGAAATGAGTGTTTATCCGGCTGTCGATGGGCTTTCAGCCGCAAATGCTACTATTTCAAGAATAAAACCGCAGGTAAAAAATTTCAGTCAATTTCAAATCAATACGCTAAAAGTTGAGCCGGATATTCAACTTATCAAAACCGACGACCGCCATTTTGTACTGAAAGCTTCAAACGTAGACTGGACAAAAATAAATGATATTTTTATCACTTTCGATTATCGTGGCGACCGCGGAACATGCATGATGAATGGCGAATTGCAAACTGACAATCTTTACACCAGCAAACCCTGGACAGTCGGTCTGAAAAAATATGGCGAAGCACTAAAAACCAACGAAATGTACTTCTATTTTATGCCAATGGCAAAAGATGCTCCATATCTGAGCTATTTGGATAAAGAAGTGATTCCTGATTTTGGAACTAAAAAAGAGTTTTTGGAGATAAAAACACCACAAATTAACGTTGAATATAAGGTGAATGTTGAGTTGAAATAAGGATCATTATCATTTTAAATCAATTGGTTTTTTAGCTCAAAATATTTATAAACACTTTCTGGTAGTTATAACTCTGAACCAAAATAACATTATTTTTTTTTGAAAAATTATAATTTCATAAATTCTTCTTTTCAAATTCTACTGAAACCACTCTAAATTCCGGGAAGTCCTGATTTTTCAAGACTTCCCGGCGGAAATGGAAAAGCATTGAAAATGAACAACTTTATTCAAATTTTACGTTTTTTGTCGTGAATAATTTTCTCAATCCATTTCAAGAAATAAAAAAAAGCTTCTTATCATTGAAATCCTTCAAAGAAACAATTACCTTTTGAAATAGACTTTTCATTTTTTTTTATTTTCTTTCTTATTATTTGTATTTATATGCAATTGATTTGCATAATTGGGCTTCAATCCCTTTCATATACCTAAATTATGGTATAAAAATCCCCCCACAATGGTATGGTAGAGTTTTTGGGTATGCTGTAATTTTGCAGCATATAAATACAAAAACTCAAAATATGAGCATTAACAGACTGACTCACCTCAAAGAATTAGAATCCGAATCAATATATATACTCCGTGAAGTAGCAGCGCAATTCGAAAAGCCTGTATTGCTTTTTTCGGGAGGAAAAGATTCGATTGTAATGGCATATCTTACCTATAAAGCCTTTTATCCGGCGCCAATTCCTTTTCCATTTGTACATATCGATACTGGTCACAATTTTGAAGAAACCCTGACGTATCGCGATGATCTGGTTAAATTATTGGGCGCTAAACTTATTGTTGGATTGGTTGAAGAATCGATTGCACAGGGACGTGTGGTTGAAGAAAAAGGATTCTCTGCCAGTCGTAATAAACTTCAAACGGTAACTTTATTGGACACGCTCGAAAAATATAAATTTGATGCTGCATTGGGTGGAGCAAGGCGCGATGAAGAAAAAGCGCGAGCCAAGGAGCGTTTCTTCTCTCACCGTGATGAATTCGGACAATGGGATCCCAAAAATCAGCGCCCTGAACTTTGGAATATATTCAATGGTAAAAAACAACTTGGTGAGCATTTTCGAATATTTCCTATCAGCAACTGGACTGAAATGGATGTGTGGCAATATATTTTGCAGGAAAACATTCCTCTTCCGTCACTTTATTATACGCACGAGCGGGAGGTATTTGAACGTGATGGCATAATATACGCTGCATTGCCCGAAATGCCTCGTCGCGAAACGGAACCTGTTGAAATTAAGCGTGTTCGCTGCCGTACAATCGGTGATATTACCTGTACAGGTCTGACGCTTTCGTCAGCCAATTCATTGGAAGATATTATTGACGAAATTGCCAGCTCGCGCGTTACCGAACGTGGTGGACGCTCGGATGATAAACGTTCGGAAGCGGCTATGGAAGATCGGAAAAAAGCGGGATATTTTTGATTTACTATTTATTCATTTACAATTTTCTATTTAAATTATTCATTCATTTACTATTAGCCATTTAAAACTCATTTGCTATTCAAACTCTTTAAATAGTTAATGGTAAATAGTCAAATTGTCAATATACATTATGTCAGAATCAAAAACTCATGGTTACTTAGATATGGAACTCCTTCGCTTTAGTACAGCGGGAAGCGTGGATGATGGGAAAAGCACACTTATCGGGCGATTGCTTTACGATAGCAAATCCATTTTCGAGGATCAATTACAGGCGGTAAAAGATGCCAGCAAACGATTGGGTGGGGGCGAAGAGGTAAATTTAGCACTACTTACGGACGGACTTCGTGCCGAACGCGAACAGGGAATTACCATCGACGTTGCTTATCGTTATTTTGCAACACCCAAACGTAAATTTATTATCGCAGATACACCGGGTCACATTGAATACACCCGAAACATGGTTACAGGTGCCTCAACTGCCGATGTGGCGATAATCCTGATTGATGCCCGAAACGGAATTATTGAACAAAGTAAGCGTCACTCGTACATTGCTTCGTTGTTGCAAATACCGAATGTAGTGGTAGCTGTCAATAAAATGGATTTGGTGGATTTTTCGGAAGAAGTTTTCAATAAAATTATCGAAGAATATAAAGAAATTTCAAAAATTCTAAAGCTCAAAAATGTAATTTTCATTCCAATTTCAGCATTGGATGGTGATAACGTGGTAGATGCGTCAAGCAGAACAACTTGGTACAACGGACCAACTTTGTTGCAAATGCTCGAAACTTTACCGGTACGTAAAGATGAGAATAATCTACCAGCTCGTTTGCCGGTTCAGTTTGTCGTTCGTCCGTATAGCAACGATTTTCACGATTACCGCGGCTATGCAGGACGTGTTTCAGGAGGAACATTTCGGGTTGGTGACGAAATTACCGTGTTGCCTTCGAAAACACAATCGAAAATAATTGCCATTGACGAAGGTGCAAAATCATTGAACGAAGCTTATACGCCCCAGTCGGTAACTATTCGGTTGGCCGATAATGTTGATGTTAGTCGGGGCGATTTACTGGTAAAAACCAATGAACCACAACCAATCGTGAGTGCCAATGTGTCTTTACTCGTTTGCTGGTTGAATCATCGACCGCTCAACGAAGGCGGAAAATACATTATTCGTCATGCCACCGAAGAGACGAGAGCAATTATAAAAGCGGTGCATTACAAGGTAAATATCAATACATTGGAAAATATTATTGATGATAAAAATGTAAAAATGAATGATATTGCGCATATCTCCATCAAAACACTTAAACCCCTTAAATACGATTCGTACAGCGATAATCGTGTGACGGGAAGTTTGATTCTGATTGATGAAAATACATTCGAAACAGTAGGTGCAGGAATGATTGTGCACGATTTGGAAGATGAGGCGTTTGCGATTTGAAAGAAACTTGGAACGCAAATTACGCAAATTACGCAAATTTTTAAAATAACAAACACAAAATAAAATCTTTGCGACTTAAAAACTTTGCGTTAATGGCTTTTAAATAAAACAAAATGACAGAAATAATAAACCAGCTAAATATTAGATTTCAAGACGCAAAACCTGAAGAAGTTTTGGCTTTTTTCTTGATCGAATACAAAGGTAAAATTGCATTATCTTCAAGTTTGAGTATTGAAGATCAGGTGTTGACGGATTTGATAGTCAAAATTGATAAAACGGCACGAATTTTTACGCTGGACACCGGGAGGCTTTTTCCGGAAACTTACAGTCTGATTGATAGAACAAATATTCGTTACGGCATTCAGCTCGAAGTGAAATTTCCAGATTACCGGGAAGTGGAAAAAATGGTGAAAACCGATGGAATCAACTTGTTTTACGCCGGTATTGAACAACGAAAAACTTGCTGCCAAGTGCGTAAACTTGAACCCTTGAAACGTGCCTTCGAAGGATTGGATGTTTGGATTTGCGGTTTGCGCCGGGAGCAATCAATTACGCGTCAAAATGTACAATTAGTGGAATGGGACGAGGCCAACGGACTTATCAAACTTAATCCGCTCATTGATTTCACCGAACAACAGGTGTGGGATTATATCAAAACGAACTCAGTGCCTTACAACAAATTACACGACAAAGGTTTTCCGAGTATAGGTTGTCAGCCTTGTACACGTGCCATCGAACCCGGCGAAAATATTCGAGCCGGGCGCTGGTGGTGGGAAAATCCCGAACAGAAAGAATGTGGACTGCATAAACGATGAAAAAGTTTGACGTTTGAAGAGTTTGACGTTTGAAGATTAAAGAGTTTGAGAATTGAAGTGTTAGATGTTTGTAAAATAGTAAATGAATAAATTGTAAATTAATGTTGGACCAACAATATAAAACTGCTATTGAACTGATTGATAAGGTTCATAATCAGGATCCTACTTCCGAAATAATTGATGGAGTGGAAGTTATGGCTGAATTGCTTTATAGCAACCGAATGCTTGCGGTACTCGAAAAAGTGGCTCCGGATGCTTCGTTGGAATTGAAATTGGCTGCCAAGTGCCAACATATAAGTCGCTGGAGTATTCCCCGGGCAACTTTTCCGATAGGGAAAAAGGGCTACTACGAATGGCGCGCTGCAATTATGGAACATCAGTTAAATGTTTCAAAATCGGTTTTAAAACAATCGGGAATTAATGATCAAAGCATTGAAATTGTAGTAGATGCGTTGAAAAATAAAGCGGATAAAACAAACATAAATGCTTCCATCATCGAGGATACAGCTTGTCTGACATTTATAAAATGGTATTTAGTTCCTTTTGCAGGTCAATTTGATGCAGAAAAGGCTAAAATTATTTTACAAAAAACAGCCGGTAAAATGAGCGAAAGAGGGTTAGCACTTATACCGGAACTTGAACTTAGTGATGCTGTGCTCCGGATATTG
>JAKLIM010000188.1 GCA_022709605.1 Bacteroidota bacterium
ATCGCTGGCACATGTTTCGGTGTAAAGTCGGCTGCGATATCCGGCTAAAACAGGATCAAGAGCAACCAGAAATTCTTCCGATGGAAGTCCGCCCCATTGTTCCAACCACATGGCTTTATGACCCGAAGCACAACGGCTGCGGTACATTTGTTCCGGTTTGGTTGTTCCGGTAATTAAAGCAGGCATCCAATCGCAATGTTCGATGATAGAAAATGCAGCAGAACGTACTTTTTCGTCGGCACGTAACACATGCAGTGCTTTGGCCCAAAACCATTCCGAAGAATAAATTCCACCTTCGTACGAAGTATAATCGGTGCTCCATTTAGCAGCCAAATCGTTTATTTCGTTGGCTTCTTTAATTCCAGTATGGTCTTTCCACAACACAAACATGGCGTTTGGGTTTTCGGCAAACTCAGGCAACATAGCCAGTGGAGTTCCGTTTTGGTCTGTAAATACAGGTGTACTTCCTGTAGTGTCAAAACCAATTCCCACCACATTTTCAGCAGTTCCGGCAGGACATTTCGAAAGGGCATCTTTCACTGTATGTTCCAATGCATCAATATAATCCTGCGGATGTTGACGGTATTGATTGGCAGTTGGTACACAATATTTACCTTCCATCCAACGTGGATAATATTTTACCGATGAAGCCATTTCTTCACCTGTTTCGGCGTTCACTACAACCGCACGGGCTGAGTCGCTTCCATAATCTAAACCTATTACGTATTTCATAAATTCAATTTGAAAATTTGAAAATTTGAAAAATTTGAAAATTGAAGAACGCTAATTGATTTGGCTCTTTAATTTTCAAATCTTCAAATTTTTCAAATTAATTTATCTTAAAGCTTTATTCAACATATAATACACTTCGTTGTTACGAATGTCTTGTTTGAATGTGCGGATATTGGTGTTTTTGTCTATAATCAACATTTCCATATCAGCAATTTCGGCATAATCTTCCATCATGTCAGTGGTGATTGCAAAAGAGAAACTTGAATGGTGAGTTCCACCGGCAACAATCCAGGCACCTGCTCCAACTTCCAGATTTGGTTGAGGAATCCACAAACCACAAGCCACAGGCAATTTTGGTAATGCCTGAGGTTCAATCACTTTCACTTCGTTTACAATCATGCGGAAACGGTTGCCCATATCAACAATGGTTGCAGCAATTCCTTCACCTTTATGAGCCTGGAAAATTAAACGGGCACAAACGCCGGCATCACCAATTCCAAGGAAATGTACTTCGATGCGTGGTTTTGCAGCTGCAATTTCAGGGTTAATTTCCAACATGTGCGATTGTAAAATCGAGCTGTTGGCACCATTGAAATTCAACACATAATCTTCCAGGAACGAACATCCGCCGGGTAATCCCTGCGACATAACCCACATGGTGCGGGTAAGCGCAGCAGTTTTCCAATCGCCTTCGGCACCAAAACCGAAACCTTCAGCCATCAAACGTTGAGATGCAAATCCCATCAACTGACTCATGCCTTCCAACTCGTTGAAGCTGGTAGTGAAAGCGGTTGCATTTTTCGATTCAAGGAAACGACGTAAACCGATTTCCTGTGCAGCAGCCTGACGAACGGAAACGTGTTTTTCAGCACCTTTTTTACAATCATCAGCAAAGTCGTACAACTTTTCGTATTCAGCAACCAATGCATCAATTTCAGCTTCGGTAACTGCATTTACGAAAGGAACTAATTTAGCAATCGGCGCATTATCAACATGATATCCCAAACGGATTTCTGCTTCTACTTTATCGCCATCGGTTACAGCCACGTTGTTCATATTATCGCCGAAACGAATAATCTGCATGTTTTGAGCATCAGCCCAACCCGCACAAACGCGCATCCAACCTGAAATTTTATCGTGTGTTGATTTATCTTTCCAGAAACCAACTACCACTTTGCGAGGTTTACGCAGACGTGCAGTGATAAAACCAAACTCGCGGTCGCCATGAGCCGATTGATTCAGGTTCATGTAATCCATGTCGATTTCCGACCATGGAATTTGTTCATTGAACTGTGTGTGAAGGTGGAGCAATGGTTTTTTATAATCCATTAAACCATGAATCCACATTTTAGCGGGCGAGAAAGTGTGCATCCAGGTAATCATACCGATGCAATTGGTGTCGCCATTAGCGGCTCGCATAATATCCGCAATTTCTGAAGACGAATTAGCAGTTCCTTTGTAAACTACTCTTACAGGAAGATTTCCCGATTCATTCAACCCTTTAACCATTTCATTTGAGTGTGCATCTACGCTCACTACTGCGTCACCACCGTAAAGCAACTGTGCTCCGGTAATGAACCATACTTCTGCATTTTTATAATTGAATTCCATGATAATTTTATTTACCCCCAGCTCATTAAAAGAGTCGGAGAAGTTATTGTTATTTATTTATTTTATTACCCCTAACCCCTGACGGAGGATAAGAGAAGTTAGCATTATTTTTTTTCTTTGACCTAAAGTAGAATATGAAAACGGATTTGCATATTTCCCATTTAGAGGTTAGGGGTTAATTCTAATGATACAATTGCTTTCGCAGGAACTGTTACTGTAAGTCCTGTTTTGCCAATTTTAGCATCTTTAAAAACTGCCGGTGTTACAACATTCGGATTTTCAAATGTATTGTGTGCATCAATAGTTTTTGCAGTAAGAATTGTTCCCGAAACTTTGCTTAATTTTACATTTGCAAGGTCAATCGTAATTTTTTGTTCTTTATCAGGATCAATATTGGCAAGCGTAACATGAATCAAACCTTTTGCATCCTTTGAAGCAGAAGCGCTTATTGCAGCAAATTTACGGGTGTTTGAACTTAATGAATCACTTTGAATATCAATGGGTAAATTTGTTGCACCCATGTGCGCTTTATACATATTAAACACGTGATAAGTTGGTGTCAATACCATTTTCGTTTCATTTGTCAAAATCATTGCTTGCAAAACATTTACCACCTGAGCTATATTTGCCATTTTTACCCGTTCGGTATATTTATTGAAGATATTCAGGGACAATGCAGCTACAAACGCATCGCGTAAAGAGTTTTGTTGGTAAAGTGCAGTTTTTGATCCCGGTTCCTGATCCCACCAGGTTCCCCATTCATCCACCAATAATCCTATTCTGTTTCTGGGATCATATTTATCCATTATGGCAATGTGCTTTTTAATAACATCTTCTATTTCAAGAGATTTACCCATTGTCCACAGGTAATCATTCTTGTCAAATTTGGTAGCAGAGCCTTTACTACCATTCCACCCTTTTACTGTATAATAATGTAACGAAACACCATTCATTCGATGACCAATATTTTTCATCAAAGTTTCTGTCCAGTTGTAATCATAATCACTGGCACCACTGGCAATTTTGTACAACTTATTACCATCGTATTCGCGACAATAAACTGCGTATCGGCGGTATAAGTCAGAATAATATTCGGGTGTCATATCACCACCACAACCCCAGCTTTCATTACCGACACCGAGATATTTTAGTTTCCAGGGATTTTCACGACCGTTCTGACGACGCAATCTGGCCATCGGACTGTCGCCTGCAGAAGTAATATATTCTACCCATTTAGCCAATTCCTCAACAGTTCCACTACCAACGTTTCCGCTCAGGTAAGGTTCAGTGCCAAGCATTTCGCATAAGTTGAAAAATTCATTCGTCCCGAAGCTATTGTCTTCGACAACGCCACCCCAGTTATTATTTACAATTTTGGCGCGTTTTTCACGTGGCCCAATTCCGTCCATCCAATGATATTCGTCGGCAAAACAACCGCCCGGCCAACGTAGAACAGGAATCTGAAGTTCTTTCAATGCATTGAACACATCAGTGCGGTAACCTTTGATATTTGGGATATTTGAATTTTCGCCCACCCAGATTCCACCGTAAATACATGACCCGAGATGTTCGGCGAACTGACCATATATTTCTTTATTAATTACATTTTTTCCCTGATCGGCATGAATTGTGATTTTGGGAGCAATTGTTTGCGCTGTAAGGCTAATTGAACCTAACAAAAGAATAGCTAAAAAGTGTTTTTTCATTTAATTGGTTTTTGACCCCTGCTTTTAAAAAGTAGCTGAGGCATGTGTTAGTATTAATTTTTATATTTACCCCCAACCCCTTCCCTTCCCGTCCCGAGACTTCGGGACTTCGGGAGGGGAGTTGAAGTATGTATTGTATTAATTATTATCCCTTTATAGAATTAGGATAGTTCCTGTTTTTCTTTTTTACCTAAAACTAAAAACGAAATATGAAGATAACCTTGTATAATTCTCCGCCAACTGTGAGATTAGGGGTTGTTATTACTGTCCGTAATACGCTCCCGGTCCGTGTTTTCTGAAGAAATGCTTTTTGATCAGATGAGGATTCATTTGCAATTGAGGATTAGCAGCATAAGCAATAGAAGCCATTTTTGCACATTGTTCCATTACTACGGCATTATGAACTGCATCGAATGCATCTTCGCCCCACGAAAATGGTCCGTGATTACAAACCAATGCTCCGGGAACATGTCGGGGATTAATTCCTTTGAATCGCTCAACAATTACATTGCCGGTTTCCAATTCATAAGCACCTTCCACTTCGGCTTGCGTCATCATGCGTGTACAAGGTATATCATTCGAAAAATAATCAGCATGAGTTGTCCCGATATTTGGAATGTCGAGACCGGCCTGTGACCATGCAGTGGCATAAGTGGAGTGCGTATGAACAATTCCACCAATTTCGGGAAAAGCTTTATACAAAACAAGATGTGTTGCAGTATCCGATGATGGTTTTAATTTACCCTCAACTACTTTACCTTCCATATTCACTACTACCATTTGATCCGCTTTCATTTCGTCGTAAGAAACACCTGAAGGTTTAATAACCACTAATCCGGAGTTTCGGTCGATGGCACTTACGTTTCCCCATGTGAAGATGACTAATCCGTGTTTTACCAGATCTAAATTGGCACGAAATACTTTTTCTTTTAATGCTTCTAACATAATAATTATTTTAGATTTTATAACTGATTTTAATGATTAAAACTGTACTAAGCATCTATTAATTAGACTGTTTGATTTTAAGTGTTTTTTGTACACTTAATTTCCGTCTGCAAATGTAGATATATTTATTAAATGTACATTCAAAAAAAACTATGTTTAAAAACATAGTTTTATTAATCGTTTGTATTTCAACTCAATTTATCCTGCTTTTAAGAAATCAACAACCTGAATTCTAAATAAATTGTTCCATTCTACTTTTAAATATTAAGATGCTATTATTAAACAATGTTATTGGGCTAAATAATTTATATGTTTAAAAATTATATTATTTTTGTGCTTCGTTTAACTCATTTATTTTTAGATTTATATGAAAAAATATATTTTAACAGCTATTCTATCCGCTTTTTTTATGTTCGCAAATTCACAGGAAAATATTTTGCTTTATCCACAAGGAGCTACTGAAAGTAACGGGTTAAACGTTCCTGAAAGCTACAGAGATCCTGAATTTATTGTCAACATATCAGAACCACGTATGATTGCATTTCCGGCAGCAAAAGAAAAAGCTTGCGGAGCAGCCGTATTAATATGTCCGGGAGGCGGTTATAGCGGAGTTTCGCAAATTAAAGAAGGGTCTGAATTTGCAAAATGGTTCAACGAAATGGGCGTTTCGGCTTTTGTGTTGTATTACCGCATGCCAAACGGTCATCATGAAATTCCGCTGAAAGATGCCCAAACAGCATTCCAAATTATTCGGAATCGTGCTAAAGAATGGAATATCAGCAAAAAGAAAATTGGAATTATGGGCTTTTCAGCCGGAGGTCATTTGGCTTCGACAGTAGGTACTCATTTTAAAAACTCAAAACAACGACCTGCATTTATGATTTTGGGTTATCCTGTAGTTACAATGAATAAAGAACTTACGCATGGCGGTTCACGGAATAATTTATTGGGAAAAAATCCATCGGAAGAGTTGGTAAAACTTTACTCGAACGAACTTCAGGTAACAAAAAAAACGCCTCCGACTTTTATGGTTCATGCAACCGATGATGGTGCAGTACCTATTGCCAACAGTCAACAACTTCTCAAAGCATTGCAGGATAAAAAAGTATCGGCAGAACTTCAGATTTTTGAAAAAGGCGGCCATGGTTTTGGTATGAGAAAAAAAGGAATTCCGGCTGATAACTGGCCTGAGTTGCTCAAGAAATGGTTAAAAACTCAGAAACTAATAGATTAAGAACGAATGACATCTGAAATTGCAAACGACGCTGTTGCTTTACTTCAGCAACTTATTTCCATTCGTTCGTTTAGTCGCGAAGAAACTGAAGCTGCTGATTTTCTCGAACATTATATCGAATCGAAAGGGTACGTTGTTTCGCGTAAAGATAATAATGTGTGGTTGATGAGTCCCGGTTTTGATGGTTTGCGCCCGACAATATTATTAAATTCGCATATCGATACTGTCAAGCCGGTAAATGGTTGGGTGCGCGATCCTTTTAATCCAATCATCGAAAATGGGAAGCTTTACGGATTGGGAAGTAATGATGCAGGCGCATCGGTTGTAAGTTTATTGTCTGCTTTTTTTTACCTCACTCAACAGACACAAACATATAATTTAATATTTGCAGCCACTGCCGAAGAAGAAGTCTCGGGGAAAAACGGAATTGAAAGTCTGCTAAAGGAATTGCCGAAAATTGATTTTGCAGTGGTGGGCGAACCAACCGAAATGCAACCGGCAGTGGCCGAAAAAGGGCTTATGGTAGTTGATTGTACTGTTTATGGACAGGCTGGTCACGCAGCACGCAACGAAGGCGAAAATGCAATTTATAAAGCTTTGAACGATATCGAATGGTTCAAAACTTTTCAATTTCCCGAATTATCTGCATTGCTGGGACCGGTAAAAATGACTGTAACCCAAATAAATGCGGGAACTCAGCACAATGTAATTCCCGATAAATGTTCGTTAGTCGTTGATATCCGTTCCAATGAAAAATACTCAAACGAAGAAATACTTGCTGAAATCCGAGAGCATGTCAACTGTGAAGTTCAAGCTCGCTCTACCCGATTGAGTTCCAGTTTTACACCAACCGATCATCCTTTTGTGAATCGTGCCAAAGAATTAGATTTGAA
>JAKLIM010000189.1 GCA_022709605.1 Bacteroidota bacterium
TATGATAGACCCACTCGAGCCTATACTCAAAATGCGACGGTATGAAATATTGACGGAGTCAGCAGGTCCAGCTGATTGGGTGCCGATGTTTACGGCCATGGAAAATGGTGGTGCAGTGTGGCAGATGCCTGTAGAAAGAGAAGCTTGGAGAGCTGAAATGTAAATATTCTTATTGGCGCAGAAATTCAATAATGTGCTTCCAAGTCAAACAATTTAAAAATTTGACAAAATAAAAACAATAAAAATGGCAAAACAAATATTTATCAATTTAGCAGTTAAAGACTTACAAAAATCTTTTGATTTCTATACTGCATTAGGATTTACGAACAATCCTCAATTTTCGGACGACTCAGGCAAATGCATGGTTTGGAGTGAAAATATTTTCGTAATGATTTTGACACACGAAAAATTTACAACTTTTGCAACAAAACCGTTGGCAGATACCAAATCGAATTTAGCAGGAATTTTTTCATTAGCGGTTGACAGCATTGACGAAGTGAATACCATAATGACGAATAGACTCAATGCCGGTGGAACAGAACCAACCGAAATGAAAGATTATGGCTTTATGCAACAACGAACCATTGAAGATTTCGACGGACATACCTGGGAGATTTTCTTTATGGACATTACGAAGTTCCCTAAAGATTAAATATTGATTCGTATGAAGTAACAAGTGAGATGTTGATGGATTTCAATTTCGAATAGATTTTATATCTTTGCAATATCAAATCTGCAAACTCAAAATATTATGACAGTAACAGCTCAAATAGATATCAGCACTCCTACCGGTAGGCGAATTGTTAAGGAGTTAGAATCTCACAAACGAGTGGTAAAACTCACATATAATGACGTGATGCCAGAAGGCGCAATTCCACTTGATGACGCAGTTGAGATGATTTGGAATCAGCTTGATAGAAAAATTGGATACGATATTCGTACAATTCAAAAATGAGAAAATACAGAGTTGCTGTTTCTCAAAATGCTCAAAATGACCTTAATGATTTGACTAACTTTATTGCTTTTGAGTTAAAATCCCCGATAACTTCTTTGCGATACACCAATGGTATTATCGCTGAAATGAAAAATTAAGCCTTCATGCCGGCTCCATTTCAATATCTACTCAAAGATTTGTTTTACAGTATGGGATTTCTGCACGTCATGTAAATTACAAAAAACACTGTATCATTTATACAATTAGAGGCGAGTATGTAATAATTGAAAGAATTATTGCGAGCGGATTGATAACTGAATGAATCCCAACTTTTTGGATATACTTCGTATTCTCGGATATATCTTAATCAGATGTGCAAAATGTCGAGCTGTCGGGTTTATTAAGAAATTAAATAAAAGGTAAGATGACACACAAAGAAACCATAGAAAGAAATATTGGATTGACATTTGATTTTGTCAATTATCTGATCGAAAATAAAGAAGAGATTGAAAAGTTGCCGGAAAACTTTAAACTCGAATTTATTGAAAAAGATTTTTCAAAAATTGAACATAAACAACTTCAAACTACAACTCCAAACTTACAGAACAAGTATGTGAGAGTAAAAAATAGTTTTGATTTTGCACTTTAATTCTTAAAAATCCCCTATATTATCGGATGTATCTTAATTAAATGTGCATATCCGAATGTCAGGTGAATTAGACGAAAAAGTGGTTGTTCCCATTTTGGAAATAACCAAACTCAACAGTCCTTCGTTGCAAATGAGGTGGGAAAAGCGAGTTTTTACCTAATAAATATTTTTGATTGTAATTAAATAACTATTTCATATCTTTGCAATTCAATGAATTGAATTAATTTTTGCAAGAACATGAAACAACGAATATATATTGACACTTCAGTTGTTGGTGGGTACTTTGACGAAGAATTTAAAGATGTTACCAGAGAATTATTTAAGCGTTTTGAAAACAATGAAATTACCTTTGTAGTTTCTGACTTACTTGATTTAGAATTAATTGGAGCACCTAAAACAGTAAGAGAACTGTTGTGTAAATTTCCGGCTGATAAATTTGAAAGAGTTGAACTTACTGATGAGGCTGTTCTACTTGCCGACACTTATATTGCCGAGAAAGTTGTTGGAATAACAAGTTTGGAAGATTGCAGACATATTGCATTAGCAACCGTTAATAAAGTGGATGTATTGGCAAGTTGGAATTTCAAACACATTGTGAATCTCGACAGAATTAAAGGATACAATTCTGTCAATTATCGGCTTGGGTATCCTATGATAGAAATAAGAAGTCCTAAAGATTTAATCCATTATGAAGACTAAACAAAAAGAAAAATCATTTGATGCAGTGAAAATGATGCGGGATGCTCGAAATAAAATAACTGCTGAAACTCAAAATATGAAGTTTGATGAATTGAGAAAATACATTGACAATCAATTAAAAAACAGTGGTTTGAAACCTATCGGTCAATAATACCCGTCAAACAGCGTATGATTTTGCGCATTTAATGAGCAGATCCGAAAGGACATGGAAAAAGTGGTATGTTCCATTTTGGAAATAACGACTCAGCAGACCCAGAGTTCATAATATTTCGCCCCAAACCCAAAAAAGGCTATTGCAAACCTGCAATAGCCTTTTTGAAATTATTACTGAATAAATTGACTATTCTGCAGCCGGCACTGTATCTTTTACATCCAGTTTCGAAGGCGTAAATACCTGAATAACACCATTCAGCCCAAGACTCATAACGATGTTGTAGAAAAATGCAAGGAATGCAATAAACATCAATGTTCCGGACAAGGCGGCGAGTATCATGTACAAATTAAATTCGCCGTTGTAATAAAGCGTGCGACGAAGCATTCCGTGCAATCCGGCCATGCCCATAAATGCGCCCATGCCGATGCCGCCAATCAAATGAAACCAGAAATGGACATTGGCTAATTTCTGACTGTACAATTTTGCACCGTTGGTAACAATGGGGAATAAAATATAAACTGCTGAATATAAAGTCATGGTGAGCCCAACCAAAATGGCTACGTGTACATGAGGTCCGATAATCCATTGTGTATTGTGCAAAATGCGGTTCAAACCTATGTCGGCCTGCATAATGCCAGCCGGAACAGCCAATCCAAATCCAAGCAATCCACCCAAAAGGAATTTCAAAGGGTTGGTCATTTTCAACGGTCGTGCACTCCAGAGTGTTACCAAAGTGATAAAGAAGGCAAGTCCCTGCGTAATCAATTCAAATGCAGTCACCAACTCGCCCGACAATATCTTCAGAATTCCGGGCTGTGCCTGATCCGACATCAGGTGATGCGACCAAACCGTCCACGAAACCACTAATTCGACCAATAAAGCGGCCCGTGCAATGTTTTGCATAAACAATTGTTTTCCCGTAATCAGCATGGCCAACAAATACCAGGTTCCGGCCACAAATATCAGCACCAAACCATCGGCAATCAAGTCGAGACCCCACCAAAACCAGTTTTTATAAAGCAATGCATCGATAGCCGAATGTTTTAAATCGTAACCCATCAAATAAGCCACCATGTAAACCAAAATTAAAACACCTGTAAACAAAATAATTCCGGCATTCAACGCCACATCAACCGTTCCACGAGCCACCGCAGCCACAGGCAACGAAACCAAATGTTCTTTTTGTTTGTCGCGTTTTTTAAATAAATTACTGAAGGCGTCAATCCCGAGTGCCGATTTAATCAGCTTACCGGAGGGTTGTTTTTCCCAGCCTTCGGGCGTATACGTGATGGTTGCAAAAATATTTATAACAAAAAATGCAGTTCCCACCATGATGATGGCAATGCCGGTTATGAAAATGGCTCCTCCCAGCGGATTAAATTGAGTGAAATCGGCGGGAAGCGGCCAATAAAGCGTATAGAGCGGTGAATAATGGGTCAGGAATCCGGCTGTCCAAAAGATCATGGTTCCTGCTGCAATTAAAATCCAGGTCCAGTTGGCTAATTTAAAACTCCAGATCGGTTTTTTCATCAGAAATGGAACTAAAAATAAAAAAGCACCGAAAACCAACGAATAAGTTGAACCGAAAATTCCAACTAAAGGATGCGCTGTCAACATTCCAAAATACTGATCGGCAGGCATTAAACTTGGGTCAACCTGCATAATACGCATTAACATACCCTCGAATAATGCAAAGAAATAAAACACCAACGAAACAACTACAAAACGTAAAACAAGTTTCTGCATAGGTGTCAGCGTTTTAGGTTTGAATAAACCTTCTTCGCCATGTAAAAATGTTTCTATAAATTTCATACTATTATTTTTTTCTTTAAAGTTACTTTTGTTTTATAAAATAATTCCCCATTTAGGGGGTTAGGGGGCAATTATTCAATTACTTCTACTGCATTTTCAACAATCATTTGAGCACCCTTCGGACCGGAATATTCGGTGGAACGAATGGAATAAACGCCCGGTTTATTGAATTGCCACAGAATATCGTTGTTGTGACCCGGCACCACCTGCATTTGGAACAACATGGAATTATCCCGACGGAAAAGTCCGAATCCATAAGTCAAATCGGCCGACGTAACATTAAACAACGCTTTTTCACCCACTTTGATAATCATTCTCTCGGCCGGTAAATTAAACTGATGATTAGCAACCGTGATTTCGAACACTTTATCAGCTTTAATATCAGCACGATTCATGTCCATGGGTGCCCACGGAATGGTGTTGTAAGTGATAATGTGCAACGAAACACCGGCCACAATAAGAACCGAAACAAAAGCATAAAACAATTTTGTTGGCGCTTTGTAAGCATCGCCTTGTCTGGTTATTTTATAACCAAACCACGCCATAAGCGCCATAATTGCCAGTGCATAACAAGTGTATGCAATGGTTTGTCCCCAAAGGACAACTTGTGAATCTACCATACGATTTAAATTTAAGGGTTATTATTTATTTTGATGTAAGAATTAATGCTGAATTATCCTGTTTCAGATCCTGCAAAGTGGTGGTTTTCAGTATTGCAAATGTTTTATCACGCACTTCGCCCCATTTATCGTGCATGGAGCAGTGGTTTTGTAGCGGGCATTCCTGAAATCCAAAAAAACACATATTTTCTTTCGAGTAATTTTCGGTGGCATTTACAATGTCCAGCAACGAAATATCCGTCAGACTTTTGGCAATTTTATAACCGCCCTGTTTCCCCTGAATGCTTTCGATAAATCCCTGTTTCGAAAGCAAATTCATTTGTTTACGTAAATATCTGTATGGGATTTTAAGTTTATCCGATAAATCGATGGCTGAATATAACATGTTTTCGTTCAGCGACATAAAACTCAAAATGCGAAGCGTGTATTCGGTTGTTTTGTTGAAATTCATACGATAAATTTTATATGATACTAATTGGTATCATTTAAATGCAAAAGAAATACATTTTTTTGTAAAATCAAAATATATTGGTGAATTTTTTAAAAAATGTCAATATTGTGTTGTTAAATTTTTCAGATCTCCTGCCTGCAGCAGGCAGGCTTGCTTCGCTGTGGTATGATAAAATCTCAAAAACGTCTTATCATTCAGAGATTACACCCCAAAAATTTGTTGTAAAATGTGGTAATGATATGTAAGATAATGAATATAAACTATAAGCATAATTATGTCATTGGTATAGATTCCTCGCTTGCCCTTCGTTTCACTACGGGCGCTTCGGAATGACAACTATGCATAATTAATTGATTCCCGTCGCCGAAGGGTGGTGCAATGCGGAGTGTATAGTGCGACGGGTTCGAAAACCTCACCCCCAGCCCCTCTCCCTTGTGAGAGGGTAGCTTCGAACCGTCGCCAAAAAGCAGTTGATTGATGCAATGCTGGTGGGGCGACTGTATTTATATATATTAAAAATGTCATCCCGAAGCGAAGCGAGGGATCTAAATTTTGTGTGGAAATAACCAATCTTTTGTTGTTTTAAATGAATCCGTATTCTTCCTTTCTAAGTCATATAAAAAATTATTTTTTAAAAAATGTGAAATAAATATGGAATAACGACACAAATTGCATCCTACATGTAAACATTATATCTTTAATTGGTATTATATTTGTCGAATCATTTTCCCGTAGATAAAAAATCATTTATGAAAAACTTAGTTATCTTTCTTTCGGTGGCAACCCTGTTGGTAGCCGGTATTATTATGGCACAGAAAAAAACCGTATTCAATTACGAAAAACAATGGCAAAAGATTGAGGAACTTGCTGAAAAACAGCTTCCTGAATCGGCATTAAAAGAACTGGAAGTAATGCTGAAGCAAGCTCAGAGTCAGAAAAATGCAGAACAAACCATTAAAGCGCTTGTTTACAAAATGCGCTTTACCCTTGAAAAAGAACCCGATAAAGCACCGGAACTTATAAAGGATTTTGAAAGTTATGCCGAAAAAACAACCGACATAATTGAAAAATCGCTGCTGTATTCAATGACTGCGGATCTTTATGCGCAATATTATCAAAATAATTTGTGGACAATTAATAAGCGTACCGAAGTGGCCGGATTTGTTCTGGAAGATATAAAAGAATGGACTAAGAATATTTTCTATGATAAAATAACCGTTTTATTGGATGTGTCGGTCCTAAATAGCCAGCAATTGCAAAAAACTGATGCGTTGAAATTCGAAGCATTGCTCGAACCCGGTAATGATAGTCGAAAGTTACAACCTACACTTTTCGATTTTCTGGCGTATCGGAAAGTTGATATAATGAACAAAATTGCTCAGGCTTCCGGGTTAAAAAATCCGCTGTCGTCGGAAATTTATTTTGCTCCCGCCAATGAATTTATAAATTATAAATCAGATTCGACTTTTACTAAATCCGTTGAAAATAAGATTATTGGAACTTATCAGCAATTGATAGCATTTCATAGTACCGACAAAAATCCGGAAGCACTGATTTATGCCGATCTCCAAAGACTTCAATATGTAAAAAATACAACCGAAAATAATGATTTGTATTTGAAAGCATTAAATAATTTGGAACAGAAATACAAAGCCAATGATTTTGTTGTTGAAATATTAGCGGAAAAGGCTGAATATTACATGAATAAAAGTGATGAAACAGCCGAAGTCAACGAGTTTAAAAGAACTGTTTATGATATTTGTGGGGATGGAATCAAACGATTTCCCAATTATAAACGC
>JAKLIM010000019.1 GCA_022709605.1 Bacteroidota bacterium
GAAATTATATCGGAAATAAATGAAACAATTCAGATCCTAAATACTGAATTTAAAATGAGATTGAAAGAAATCGGAATTAAGAAAATTACTATTCCGGTTTTGAGGGATTGTTTCGATGGCGAAGCAAGCCAGACCAGGAAAAATTATTTTAATGCAGTTGAAAAAGATTTAGAAACTTTTTCAGTAATCCAGATTAAAGAAAGTTTATTCAGAGATGCGGAAATTGCATTCGAAGCATTTGAAACCAAACTAAGGGACATTAAGAAAAAAATAAAGTATGCTGATTTTATAAGTATTGAAAACGATCTTTGCATCCTGACACCGGAAAACAAAACCCGGCTAATGGATAGCGTAAAAATATACTTGACAGATCCAAAGGAAATAGAAGCATACAAACGACACAAAGCCGCAGCCGACGCGCTGAATGTTTTGTTCAAGGGTGATTTTCCTCTTTATTGGAACAGTATTTTTGTGTGCGAAAATGGAGAAGTTAAAGTAAACGAAGATACTAATTATTCAAAACTTGTTTAAAATGGAAATGTCAGAAAATATGAAAGAAGCGTTTAAACAGTCTCAAAACGAAAGAATCGCGGAAAATAGCAAAGTCAAAGATGTACCGATTAGAGGCATCCAGGATAAAGAATTAAAACATCAACCTATTAGAGGCCTACCGGAAACAGAGTTAAAAAATAACGACACAAAAACGACATAACAAAAATATAAAATTATGGCATTTCAACCAGGAAACAAGGCCGGGCGCCAATTTACATCGACCAACCAACCAACCAAAGCCGGTCGAAAAAAGGCACTTTACAAACAATTGGCAATTATTGTTAATAAAGAAGTTAGTTTACAGTTTTCTAAAGAAGATTTTATAAGACTGCAACACTGGTTATTAGAACAAACAAAAGCCCAATTATTTGAGATTTACCAAAATGAAGAAATGCCGATGTTTATTCTTATGTTGATCAGGGCAATACTTGAAGATGTTAAAAATGGAAGTATATTAACTTTTGACCGCGTTATTGGAAAAACTGCAATTCCGTTACAAGTCGACCAGATAATTGAAAATAATTATGTTCATTACGATTTTAAAAACTTGTCGGACGATGATTTTTCCAAATTTGAGGAAATTATGGAGAAAGTAACCGAGATCCAGGAACCAAGTTAACCAGGTCGAAAATTATTCGATGAAAATTAGTGAGTGCTCAGGTGCTCACTTTTTTTATAAAATGAGTTTAATAAGCTCACATACAATTATTTAAATAATTTTTATTTACTTTTTTTGCCTTGTAATCAAAAGTAAAATTGTATGTTTGCATCAAATTATATAAACAATTTTAAAAAAATGAAAAACAACCAATTTATTGAAGTTTTTAGTAAGATCAACGATCTGTCAATTAGGGACCAGGAACTAACAAAAGAGGCAAAGGCCGAAAGTGTAACAAGTGTTATTTGGTACGGATTAGATGCTTTATCAGAATTTGCGTTTAATTGCGATTGTGAAAAAGCACATTTATTGAAAGTAATTAGAGAAAAATTCGATCCAGGCGAACCAATCGGAGACGAAGTGCATAAATTTATTGAAAGTATTTATACTTTAATAATTCAATCAAACCGGTATTTTTCTGATTATGGAAAAATTGCGCGCGCAGTACAAGAAATTGAAAACTCATAAACTCTAAAAATATGAACGATGCAACACCCATTTGGCAACTAACAGTTGTAGAATTTAAAGAGCTGATACGAACCGCAACATCAAAGAATCCGGTACCAATTCAAACCGGAAGCGATGAATTTGTTTATGGAATCGCAGGCCTGGCCGATTTGCTGAAAGTGAGTAAAACAACCGCACAAAAATTAAAATCGAGTGGGATCCTGGCGAGCGCCACCACCCAGATAGGACGAAAGATTATCATCAACAAAGTGAAAGCACTAACAATTTTAAAAGTAAGAAAATGAAAGAAACTATTAATCCAGATCAAACAATAACACAAAGTTACAATAATTTCAAAATAGAAGTCGACTTTTCCCGTGGGAAGATGTCTGCAGAATTTGACTTTAAAGAACAAAAAATAAGTTTAGAAAATTATCAATCCATTTTAAGCGAATTTGCCGAAATGGATAGAAAATTATCAATCCATACGGAAAAAATCCACATTCAGAAATAAAAACTACTCCACCTACTTTTTACATTGACCCAATAAAAACCCGGGCCTTAATAAAGATTGTCGGAAATGTAAAAATACACGTGTGTAGAAGTTGTGTAGAAAATCGAGAAACAAAAAACGCTAAATCCTTTATTATAAGGACTTAGCGTTTTAACTTTGCGGTACGGACGGGACTCGAACCCGCGACCTCCGCCGTGACAGGGCGGCATTCTAACCAACTGAACTACCGAACCAAAGTTTTGTTTTGTTGCATAGCTTTCTAATGCGGTGCAAAGATACGCCAAAATTTCATTTCTGCAATAGCTTTTGAAAAATATTTTTTCTGAAATTTCCTGTTTTTGATATTTGAATCCATCCAGTTTGACATTTTTTGAATAAGAAATGATTATTAAAATGGTTAATAAATGACTGTTTGATTTTATTTTCTGTATTATGTTTAATATTGTTATATTTGCGCTTTAATTTAATTAAAACTGATATTTGATGAAAGCGAATGATAATACCGCTGTTTTGTTGTTATATTGCCCCGATAAACCGGGAATTCTTGCTGCAGTAACCGAATTTATTAATCAACACAAAGGAAATATTCTTTATCTGGATCAATATGTGAACCGGGAAGAACAGGTTTTTTTTATGCGTATAAAATGGGACCTGGCAGATTTTCAGATTCCGAAAGAAAAAATTGAAGAATATTTTCGCACTTTACTTGCCATTAGGTACGATATGAATTTCCGCCTTTATTTTTCGGATGCAAAACCTCGTATGGCCATTTTTGTTTCCAAAATGTCACACTGTCTTTACGATTTATTAGCACGCTATGCAGCCGGCGAGTGGTATGTCGATATTCCGTTGATTATCAGCAATCACCCTGATATGGAATCTGTTGCTAACCGATTTGGAATAGAATTTCATTGTTTCCCGATAACGAAGGAAAATAAAGCCCAACAAGAAGCCCTTCAGTTAGAACTACTTGTAAAACACAAGGTTACATTCTGTGTTTTAGCCCGTTACATGCAAATTCTTTCGCCGGAATTTATCGAACAATATCCAAACCGCATCATCAATATTCATCACTCGTTTTTACCTGCCTTTGCAGGTGCAAAACCATATCATGCTGCACATGAGCGTGGCGTGAAAATTATTGGAGCAACAAGTCATTACGTTACTACCGAATTGGATGCAGGTCCGATCATCGAACAGGATGTGACTCGAATTTCGCACAAAGACACTGTAGATGAGCTGGTTAAAAAAGGGCGCGATCTGGAGAAAATTGTATTATCGCATGCTGTAGAAAAACACATTGAACGGAAAACTTTGACCTACAAGAACCGAACTATTGTTTTTCAATAAAATGGATTACTTTTGTTATAATTATTCATCCTTAAAATATTTAGTATGGAAGTAACACGCTTATTTGACATTTTGGATAACTATTTGATTAACTATCCGAATCAGGATGCTGCTCTGGCTTATAAACGCGAAGGTGCCTGGCGAAAATTCAATATTCAGGAATATGTAGAATTGACCAATGCGATTAGTTACGGGATGCTTGAAATTGGCATAAAACCCGGTGATAAAATTGGCATTGTGAGTGGCAACCGACCTGAGTGGAATATGATTGACTTTGCAATTATGCAAATTGGTGCTATTTCAATTCCTATTTATCCCACGATTAGTCAGGATGATTACCGTTACATACTGAATCATGCCGAAATGAAAATGATTTTTATTGAAGGCAAAGAATTGAGAAATAAACTGCAACCCATTCTACCCGAAATTAAAACATTGAAATATATTTATACTTTCGATAATTTGGGAACAGAGTATAGTTATCTGGATCAACTGATTGAAGCCGGAAAAGTGAATCTAAAACCCGAATTGCTGGCCAAAATGAAAGCGGCTGTCAATGAAAAGGAAATGGCTACGATTATTTATACTTCGGGAACTACCGGAAATCCAAAGGGTGTAATGCTATCGCACAGTAATATTGTGAGTCAACTGAAAAATTTACAGAACACACCGGACAAATGGAGTAGAACTGCGTTGAGTTTTTTACCGCTGTGTCATGCTTACGAGCGCATGCTGGTTTATTTATATCAATACCTCGGCATGTCGGTTTATTATGCCGAAAGCCTTGCTACAATTGCCGATAATATCAAGGAAGTGACGCCTACAATGATGTCGTGTGTTCCGCGATTGCTCGAAAAAATCTACGATAAGCTATTTTTGGCCGGTAAAAAATTGCCTTTTGTTAAACGTAAACTTTATTATTGGGCATTCAATCTGGCCACAAAATATCAGTTAGAAGACATGGGTTCGTTCTATAACTTCCAGCACAAACTTGCCGACAAGCTTATTTATTCGAAATGGAGAGCGGCCATTGGAGGCAATTTCGACATTGTAGTTTCCGGTGGCTCAGCAATTCAATCGCACATGGCATCGTTTTTTTCAGCCATCGGCATGCCGGTTTTCGAAGGGTATGGTTTGAGCGAAACTTCCCCTGTAATCGCTGTGAGTCAGAGAGGTAAAAACGGTCGTAAATTCGGTACCGTAGGCTTGCCGCTTCCGGGTGTTGAAGTTAAACTGGCCGAACGGGATGAAATAATTTGCAGAGGTCACAACGTTATGCTCGGTTATTACAAAGATCCGGAACTTACAGCTCAGGTAATCGATGCTGAAGGTTGGTTACATACGGGCGATACCGGTAAATTTACGCCCGAAGGTCAATTGATTATTACAGGCAGGTTGAAAAGTATTTTCAAAACTTCATTTGGCAAATACGTAAATCCACAAACGCTGGAGTCAAAATTCACCGAATCGCCATTTATTGAAAACATGATAGTGGTTGGTGAAAATAAAAAATTTGCTGCTGCTTTGATTTCTCCCGATTTTGTTTACCTCAAATCGTGGTGCGGCATTCATAAAATAAAATACACAACCAATGCCGAAATGATTGAAAATCCGCAGGTTGTGAAGCGTTATCACGAAGAAGTGAAGAAATATAATCATTCGTTTGGCGATTTTGAGCAGATCAAACGCTATCAGTTGGTTTCCGATGAATGGACACAGCCGGGAGGTTTCTTGTCGCCGACACTTAAAATTAAACGGAATGTGATTGAAAGTTTCTACGCTGATAGAATTGAAAAATTATTTGCATAAGAATTTTTTACTTCGTTTTAATTCAAAAAATAATAGATTATCAGCAGGTTAACTCAATGTTAACCTGCTGTTTATTTTTTATCCTGTCATAAAAAACGATTTCTGAAATTGTATATCATAAATTAACTAGTATTTTTGCACCGTGAAAAAAAGATACTTCATATACTGTTCTTACAGGGGAACTGCTTATCACGGATGGCAGATTCAACCGAATGGCATTTCGGTTCAGGAAGTACTTTCGAAAGCATTATCAACCATTTTGCGCACTGAAATAGAAATCACAGGAGCTGGACGTACCGATACCGGAGTTCATGCCAAATTGATGGTTGCTCACTTCGATTTTGAAGGAATACTCCCTCACGCAGAACATTTTACAGCCAAATTAAACAGTCTGTTGCCTTGCGACATTGCTGTTTCCGAAATACGGGAAGTGCAACAAGATGCTCATGCGCGCTTCGATGCCGTTTCGCGCAAATATGAATATCACGTGGTTACCACCAAAAATGTTTTTAAAAACGGATTTGCTGCGCGTCTAAATGAAAACATGAATTTTGAATTGATGAATCAGGCAGCGGCGGTACTGAAAGAGTACAAAGATTTTACCAGTTTCAGTAAACTTCATACCGATGTAAAAACCAACAATTGTGTAATTACTGTAGCTGAATGGACTCAAAAGGATGATGAATGGATTTTCACCATCGAGGCCGACCGTTTTCTACGTAATATGGTTCGCGCTATTGTGGGCACTTTGTTCGAAGTGGGCAGAGGCAAAATGTCCATCGCGGAATTCAGGAGCGTAATCGTAGCACAAGACCGCTGTAAGGCAGGTGTCTCAGTTCCTGCCAATGGATTGTATTTAGTTGATATTCGTTATCCTGAAAATATTTTCTGTAGCTAATAGTCAAAAAGGAACCTTTATACCTTTGTTCTATTTTATAAAATACGTCATAAATAGCTTGCAAGTTGAGTTTTGCAAACCATGTCTTTATTCTTTAATCTTTGTTCTTTAATCTTTGTTCTTTAATCTACTTAATATGTGGTTAATTTTAGGATTTATTTCGGCTTTGTTATTGGGTTCGTACGATGTAAGTAAAAAAGTTTCGTTGCATAACAATGCGGTAATTCCGGTAATGTTAAGCTCCATTCTCATTTCCTCCATAATTCTTACACCATTATTTCTGTTATCTCGCTTTTTCCCTTCTTTTTTAGGCGATGCATTTTTTGTCCCGATAGTTGATTTCCGGACACATTTATTTCTGATACTGAAAGCTGTCATCGTGCTGTCATCGTGGCTATTTGCCTATTTTGCAATTAAACATTTACCAATTACACTGGCATCGCCCATTAAAGCCACACAACCGGTTTGGGTAGTCATTGGGGGTGTTTTAATTTTTGGCGAAAAACTGAATGGTTATCAAATTGCAGGTGTGGTCATTACTCTTTTCTCGTTTTTTCTTTTTTCGTTTGCAGGAAAAAAAGAAGGTTTTTCAATCAAAAACAATAAATGGGTTTGGTTTATTATTATGGCTACACTTACCGGTGCTGTGAGCGGATTGTATGATAAGTACTTATTGCATCATATCAATCACATGGCAGTGCTGGTTTATTATACTTATTATCAGGGTTTAATCATGTTGGCAATTACCCTTTTGTTGTGGTATCCGGTTCGAAAACGGACTACTCCGTTTCAATTTCGATGGTCAATTGCACTGATTTCGATATTTTTAGTAGCCGCCGATTTTGCGTATTTCTATGCCTTAACCATGCCGGATTCAATGATTTCAATTATTTCAACCATTCGTCGATCGGGTGTTGTAGTGCCTTTTATATACGGCGGTCTGATTTTGCACGATAAAAATATGAAACTCAAAATGGTAGATATGATTGGAGTGTTGTTGGGTATGCTTTTATTGTTTTTAGGATCAAAATAAAAAAAATACAATAAGTTGCTGATATTATGTCGTTTACGTATTCTCAATAAAAATAATTATACATTTATTATTCCCTGAAAATAATTTTATTTGAAAATGTTTGATAATTGGATGAAAATTAGTACTTTTGCAAGCCCTAATGATATAGTTCAGAAAATAAATAAAAACATAAAGATATGAAAAGCGGAATTCACCCAGAAAACTATCGTACAGTCGTATTCAAAGATTTGTCGAATGGCGATACATTTTTCTCTCGTTCAACTGTAAACACCAAGGAAACTATTGAAATTGAAGGCGTTAGTTATCCGGTTGTGAAATTGGAAATCTCCAGTTCATCACATCCTTTCTATACCGGAAAATCTAAACTGGTGGATACTGCAGGACGTGTAGACAAATTTATGACCCGTTACGCAAAACGTAACGAAGGTAAAAAATAAAAAATCATTGCCTTAAGAAAAACGGCTGGTTCAATTGAATCAGCCGTTTTTTTGTTCAAAACTTTCATTATTACAAAAAAAAACGGCTATCTGTTTGTCCAGATAACCGTTTGATTGATTTTGAATTGCAAATAATAAAATGTTTAATCTTCTTCTTTTTTCGAAGCTTCGTATTCTTTAAGTAATTTATCCTGAATATCCATTGGTACAAGTTCGTAACTTGCATATTTCATGCTGAACGAGGCCCTGCCACCGGTTAAAGAACTCAACGTGGTAGAATAACTTCCCAGTTCTTTTAAAGGAACTTTGGCTGTTAATTTTTCAAATCCTTTTTCGCTTTGCATTCCCATGATTATCCCACGACGTCCCTGAAGGTCACTCATTACATCTCCAAGTCTGTCGGAAGGTGCATTCACCTGTACATCGTAAATCGGCTCAAGCAATTTTGGACCGGCTTCTTTAAATGCCTGCGAAAATGCATTACGTCCTGCCAAACGAAACGAAATTTCGTTCGAGTCAACCGGGTGCATTTTTCCATCATAAACAATTACGCGTACATCGCGGGCATACGATCCCGTAAGTGGTCCTTGTTCCATGCGTTCCATGATACCTTTCAGAATGGCAGGCAAAAAACGTGCATCAATCGATCCCCCAACAATACTGTTTACAAAAACCAATTTTCCACCCCAATCCAAATTATATTCCTGTGTGTCGCGGTTACTTATTTTATACTCCTGTCCGCCAAAATGGAACAATACCGGAGCTGGCATCCCTTCAAAATACGGTTCAATAATCATGTGAACCTCACCAAACTGGCCGGCACCACCCGATTGCTTTTTATGACGGTAATCCGAACGGGCATTTTTAGTAATCGTTTCGCGGTAAGGAATTTTTGGTTCTTTGTATTCGATCGGAATTTTATCGTTATGTTCAACACGCCATTTCAACGTGCGGAGGTGAAATTCTCCCTGACCGTAAAGAATGGTTTGTTTGAGTTCTTTCGATTGCTCAATAATCCAGGTAGGGTCTTCTTCGTGCATACGTGTAAGCACTTCACTTAATTTTTCCTCGTCACTTTCCGAAACGGCTCTGATGGCACGTCGGTATTTTGGTTCCGGATATTTTATATCTTTGAAATCATATTCGCATCCCTTAACATTCAGGGTGTTACCTGTTCTTGTATCTTTCAGTTTTACGGTTGCACCAATATCACCGGCAACTATTTCATCCACTTTAGTTCTGATTTGACCCGCCACTGCAAAAATCTGACTCAACCGTTCTTTTGTACCGCGGTCAATATTGATCATATCATCGCCTTCTTTCACTTTCCCACTCATTACTTTGAAATATGAAACTTCACCGATATGAGGTTCAATGCTTGTTTTAAATATATAAATACTTGCAGGTCCTGCAGGGTCAGGTGCAACTTCCTTATCATCTTTGGTTTGTGGTTTTTCAGTTACATTTACACTAGGTACCACATTGCCCACAAACTCCATCAACCGTCGCACGCACATATCTTTTCCTGCCGAAACACAAAATACAGGGAACATATCGCGGTGTAACATCCCTTTTTTTATTCCCAGTCTCATTTCATCTTCGGTGAGCGAACCCTGATCAAAGAATTTTTCCATTAATTCTTCATCGTGTTCTGCCGCTGCTTCTACAAGTATGTTATGAAGGTCCTGGGCTTTTTCAATTTCGTCGGCAGGTATTTCCAACACTTCAGGTACGCCACCTTCAGGTTTCCAACGGTAAAGTTTCATTTTCAAAACATCAACCACAGCATTAAATTGCAAGCCTGCATTCACAGGATATTGAATTGAAACCACTTTATTTCCAAAGCTTTCTTTCAATTGCTCCAGTGTTTTATCGAAATCAGATTTTTCGTGATCGAGAAAATTGGTCACAAAAATAACCGGTTTGTTGAATTTTTCGGTGTACCGGAAGTGATTTCCGGTACCTACTTCTACGCCTGATTGTGTGTTGATTAGAATGAGAGCTGTGTCGGTAACATTAAGCGAGGTGACTACACCGCCAATAAAGTCGTCGGAACCGGGACAGTCAATGAAATTGAGTTTTTTGTCGAGCCACTCTGTTTGAATAATCGTTGAAAAAACAGAGTAACCATAATCCTTTTCTACAGGGAAATAGTCAGAAACAGTGTTTTGAGCTGCTATTGTCCCTCTGCGTTTTATAATACCACTCTCGTAAAGCATTGCTTCAACAAGAGTGGTTTTCCCGGAGCCAGAACTACCTAATAATGAGATGTTCTTGATTTCATTCGTTTGATATACTTTCATACTGTATAAATATAAAATGATTAATACTAAATAAATTAGTGAAATTTCTTTTTTTTGTAAAACGATTTGCAATGTAGGAAATTTGCTTCGTAAATCAATTGAAAAAATTATGTTATAAAACAATGTTATTTGGCATGAAATTTCAAATAAATAATAAATTATTTTACTTTTGTAATCTATTTTAACTTTATCAAGCAGTTCAATACTCAATCTGAATTTTTCAATACCTGTTTTTAAACAATTTAAAATATGAAATGAAAAAGTTTTCAAAAATCAATTTTAATATCCAAATTATTTTTTCAATTTACATGACAAAAAGCATTGAAGTACGTCTATCCATTTGAAGTTGCAGTTATATGGGATAAATATCAGAAGTTTTTTTCTAAATAAAATATTATGTACTTTTGAAAATGAGAAAACACTTTTCAGCAATGTTATAAAATTTTATTCAAACAGCATTCTTTACTAATAATATAAGCATTAACGATCATCTAAAATTTAAAATCAAATCAATATGAGTTCTGAATTATTAACTAAACTATCCGAATGTGTTGAATTCGGTAAAATTAATCTTGCTTCGCCTTATCCTCCTCAAATGAAAGGACTTCCGGGAGCCGACGAAATCACAAAAGAAGCACTGGAATCAGGTGTAACTCCCGGCGAAATTCTGAATGATGCATTGATTTCGGCCATGAATAAAGTAGGTCAGAAATTTTCGGAAAATAAGATTTTTGTACCACAAATGTTATTATCAGCCAAAGCCATGGGCGCTTCAATGATTCATTTGAAACCATTTTTCGCAAATGGTTCGGTTCAACGCAAAGGCGTATTTATTCTTGGAACTGTTTTTGGCGATTTACATGATATAGGTAAAAATCTATTCGGGATGATGGTGGAAGGTGCCGGTTGGGAAGTCATTGATTTAGGTATCGACGTTAAAATCGAAAAATTTGTAGAAGCTGTTAAGCAAAATCCTACTGCCGTAGTTGGTATTTCGGCATTACTTACTACCACAATGGTAAATATGAAACCGGTGATCGAAGCTATCAAAGCAATTTCGCCCGATACTAAAGTGATTGTAGGCGGTGCACCACTTTCTTCCGATTTTGCTGCTCAAATTGGCGCCGACGGTTATGGAAAAAATCCACAGGAAGGAATTGTGTGGTTAGATAAATTGACCGCGTAAACCCAAAAGGGATAGTTGAATTGTGCTTTCAATTTCCTCCTAATGAATTTATTTCTAAAATATAACATATTTATTGTAAACCAATACTAAAATAATTCCCCTTTAGGGGTTAGGTGTTGTATGAGTAATTTTATAAATCAGATACTTCAAAGTGAAAAGACGCTGGCTTTTCCGATAATGACACATCCGGGCATTGAAGCGTTGGGTAAAACCGTGCGTGAAGCCGTTTCGGATGGCGAAATTCATTATCAGGCGATTAAATATATTTCGGAACATTTCGACACCATCGCTTGTACTTCGATTATGGATTTAACGGTTGAGGCAGAAGCTTTTGGTGCAATTATTAACCTTCCGGAGCATGAAGTTCCGTCTGTTACCGGCCGATTGGTAAATGATCTGAAATCTGTTGGTTCGCTCGAAGTACCAACACTCGACAAAGGCCGGATTCCCCAATATCTGTTGGCCAATAAATTAGCTGCCGAAAACATCAGGAGCAAACCGGTATTTTCGGGTTGTATAGGACCCTTTTCATTGGCAGGCAGACTTTACGACATGTCGGAAATATTGATGGATATTTACATAGAACCGGATGTGGTGAATCAACTTTTAGAAAAATGCACAGAGTTTTTAGTAAATTATTGCCGGGCTTTAAAAGCTACAGGAACTACCGGTGTAATTATTGCCGAACCAGCTGCAGGTTTACTTTCGGATGACGATTGCATGATGTATTCCACCGTTTTTGTAAAGCAAATTGTTGATGCAGTGCAGGATGATAATTTTACGGTAATTTTGCACAATTGCGGAAACACCGGTCATTGCACCAACGCCATGATTGCCAGCGGAGCCCGGGCTTTGCATTTTGGCAACGCTATAAATATGGAAGATGTTTTGAAACAATGCCCCGAAAATGTGGTGGTGATAGGAAATCTAAATCCTGTAGGTGTTTTCAAACAAGGTACAGAATCTTCGGTCAGAAAAGCAACTCAAAAATTAATGACTGAAACTGCCGGCTATAAAAATTTTGTGATATCGAGCGGATGCGATTTGCCGCCTTTTGTACCCGAAGAAAACATCAGGGTGTTTTTGGAAACAGTGAAAAGTAACAATGTATAAGTATAACGAGCTTTTTAATTGAAAATTTATTTAAATTCCATTGAATAAAAACTTAAACATATCGATTTAATTTAATGTTGTCTCCATTAATTGAACATTTTGAGTACAATAGTTTTTGATAATCGTCTTTTTTAGAAATAAACAAATAAATTGGTTTAATCTATTAAAAATTATAAGTCATGAAAAAACTATTACTTTCGATTTTATTAAGTGTGTTAGTATTTGGTAGTGCTTTTGCACAAATCAGATGGCAAACTAACACGACTATTGGACAAGAGCTCAAAGCGGCTAATACAGCCAATAAAGACACATTGATTTTAGATTTTAAAAACACTGTAGTGTATAGTGCTGTAAGTAGCTGGTGGCCTGCCAGAGCAACAGCTAACTTAGGTAAAGACTCTGTAGTAAAAAAGACTCTTCAAACGCAGAGAGGAATTCAGGTAAAAGGCTTTGTAAATAATTCTACAACTACTGCTTATGAAGATGGTACTTTTAGATGTAACAACGCTGGTGGCAATGGTAATCCCGGACGATTTACAGGCGTAGATTCGCTAAAACAATATTTGATACATTCAATAAAAACTGGCACATTAAACGGCAGTGCTAACGATTCACTTACAAGACCAGCAGCTTGTTTATTTAATGTTGGTGCTAATGAAATTGCCTTTGGAATGTGGCCTGGCAAAGTTACTAAAATTGAATATATTTACAGATTTGATTATACCGGAAAAGCTTGTACAGACGATATTACATTCGAAATGGACACTTATGATGCCGGAACAACAGGAAAAACAGCCACATACGAATTGGCAGTTTATAAAAGTTCAGTTTCTGATGCCAATCTTATTGGCACTAAAGTTAGTAATATTTACACTACCGGTCAGGGTTTAAAAACAGTTAATGTTGCAGCATCGATTGGAGTTGCTTCTGCTGATTTATCGAACAAACAACTTTACATTGTTATTAAAACTCTCGGAACAAACAATGATGGTGTAGCACATCCAGTTGATGCAAGTAATATCCCATTGTATTACGATCCAACAGTAGTTTTCGATAATTTTGTTGCAATTTACGCATCATCATCTTGGGATGCTCCGTCAGGCATTACTGTTGGTGCTGTACTTAACCACAATAATGGTTCACCTGTAGTTACTACTTCAACAGATTTCTCCGGAGGTACTGCCGTTCCTGTTTATCCGGCTACCGATTACCCGATTAATATTTACCTGACAAGTAAAGATAGAATTGGTATTCTCGAAATAAAAGAAGGTAATGACGGTGGTGGTCATATAGCTGCATATTCGTTTGCTGCAACAGGTGCAGTTAAGAAAAAAGCGGCTGATGGAACTTTTTCGATAGATGTTCCTTATACTTATACTCCTTCAGATGGTACTACTATTATGTACTTAACAATTCCAGCTCCTGCATCTGGTTCAGTCAATGACACATTGGAAATTCAATTACTTGCTAATGTACCTGATCTTGCTACAAGAGCAGTTCGACTTGAAATTACAAACGGCATTCGTTTTTGGTACAATGTTGCAGCAGTTGGCGATGTAAGTACATCGGTTGATAAAGCAAATAGTAACGGCATAACTGCTTATAGTGCAAATAATTTACTTTATGTAAAAAATGCAACAGAGTATATTACTTTGTTTAACATTGCAGGACAAAAAGTAAAATCAGTATCAACTACTGTTGCTGCAAAGGGCATTAATGTTAATGCCGGAATTTATATCGTAAAAACAGGCTCTACAGTTCAGAAAGTTATTGTTGATTAATCATCGATTTAAATTGAACAATATTAAAAGCTTTGGGATTTAATTTCCAAAGCTTTTTTTAATATTTATCTTGTTGAAAAAAAGGGTAGGAATTATTAATGATAATTATAAATACAATATTTTGTGATTAACAAGGATTTAACTAAAGTTTAAATTCGGTACTAATTCAAATCATTCTAAAAAATCACTATCTTAGCAACAATTTTTCGGTGAAATATAAAATATTTTAGTTCAATAAAAAATTATGTATAATTTCAAATCGTTTCATTTTTATTTTGCCGAAGTAGCTCCTTCAGTTGCCGAAGTGCTTGATTTTCTGAAGTCAACGGACCTTGAAGAAGAACATCCGGCGGTAATTTTTATACGTGATATTTTGGACGAATTGAATTATAGTACCGGAATTCAGGGCGGTTATATTATTAAAAATATAAATGAACTGAATGTTAAATCAGGTTTTATCAACATCGAAAACACCACTTTGAATATCGGTCGTCAGATTTGTGGTTATATCAAAGAGGCTGAAAAAGTTGCATTGTTTTTATGCACAGCCGGCGAAGAATTTACCCGAATGACGAATGCGCTTAATGAGCAGGGCGACATTATGGAAGCTTATCTTTTGGATGCTATTGGTTCATTGTCCGTAGAAAATGCTATGGATAAAATTCAGATTGAGCTGAAACAAATACTTCACCCTGACCACTTTAAAATTTCTAACCGTTACAGTCCCGGTTACTGCAACTGGCCATTAACCGACCAAAAAGCCTTATTTGATTTATTGGGTGAAAATTCCATCGGCATCGCACTCAGTGAGTCTTTTCTGATGACTCCCCGCAAATCCGTCAGTGGAATAATTGGCATAGGCCAACAGCTTAAACATCACGAATATGGGTGTAAAATTTGCACCAACACAACTTGTATTTATCGGAAAATATTACACGAATAATTACAATTGTTTTATGTGTAAGGCACTTTTATTTTTCTTACCATTGATTACATGTTTTTAATATAATCGTCTTAAATGTAAATCAAGTTTAAAATGATTTGTAATAAAGATGCAAGTATTTCTACCTGAGAAGTTTCACTTTTTAAGGTAGAGATATGTTTGCTTGCATTTTTTCTGTTTTTTTGTAGCCTTTCAAAATTACATTAAAAAAATGCTTATTATTTATTGCAAAATAGAATAAGGAATAATTAATCAATTGCAATATTGTACCATCAAAATAAAGTATCTAAATAATTATTTTATAGTTAATTACGAATAATAAATAAAGTCAAATTTAATCTATGAATCACATTGAGAAATCTCAAAGGAATCAGAAAACATACTCTGTTTACAGAGTAGTAACTTTCCTTATTATTGTGCTTATAAGTTCAATAATTCAGCCAATCAAGGTATTTTCACAAACAACTACCGAACAGGTTTCTGTATCCGGGAAAATTGTAGATGATAAAAAGGAAGCGATTATAGGTGCATCTGTATTAGTTGTAGGTACATCTATTGGAACTATTTCCGATATTGATGGAAATTTTAGCCTCAAAGCTCCAAACGGTTCTACCTTATCAGTTTCGTATATAGGGTTTGTTAGTCAGCGAATTAAAATTTCTGGAAGTGCACCTTTGAATATTGTATTGAAAGAAGAAAATGCAAAACTCAATGAAGTTGTAGTGGTTGGTTACAATACCGTGAAACGTGCAAATGTAGCCGGCTCAGTTACCAGTCTGGACATGAAGGAAGTACAGGATATTCCAACGGTTAATTTAGCTTCGGCTCTTGCCGGAACAATGCCCGGTATTCATGTAAGCGAACCTACCGGTAACCCGATAGGAAGTGCAAAAGTAAGCATTCGTATTAATGGTACTTTCAGCACAACTGACGAACCTTTGTATGTGATTGATGGCTTTATCCGAAGTGAATCTGCTTTTAATATGCTCGATGCATCGGAAGTTGAAAATATCTCTGTTTTAAAAGATGCTTCAGCGGCCATTTACGGTGTGAGAGGTGCAAATGGTGTTGTGATTGTAACAACAAAAAGAGGAAAAGAGGGGAAACTTAAAGTAAGTTATTCGGGCTCACTTGGTGTAAATCAGGGAATTAATGTACCCAAAATGATGAGCGCTTACGAACAGGGAGTTGCATTAAACGATTTATGGAATCAGGAAGTTATGTACAAAGGAGCAGATCCGACCAAAAAGAACTTCTTTTCGGATGCGGAACTAAATCATTTAAAAACTGTAGATTATAACTGGTTAGAGGAAGGATGGCACGATTCGTTTAACAATCGTCATACCTTAAATATCAGTGGAGGTTCGAAAGACGTGCGATACTTTTTAGGGGGTTCGTATATGTACAATAATGGTAATTTTTCGAAATTAGATGTGAATCGTTATGGTTTCCGCATGGGATTGGATGCCAATATCACCAAACAATTAAGTGGTTCTATTTCGATGGATTTTAATCAGCGAATTACAAATATGCCATACAATCAGGCTGATACAGAGGCTGATCGCATGTATGGTACTTTCAGCGAACTTGTACGTACACCGCGCTATATACCTTCATATATCAATGGTTTACCGGTTAATTATACAAGTGCAAATCATGCCCTCGAATTATTTAATTCCGGTTCGTATAAAAAAAGCAAATCGGCCGGGAATACATTGGGTATGTCATTGAAATATGATTTTGAAAATATAAAAGGCTTAAAAGCAATCATGTCAGCCAATTATAGCACTTCATCCAATTTTGGCAAACGCATTTCAAATCCTTATTACCTGTATGGATTTGTAAAGGACCCCGAATTTACACACATGTTATCGGACGTACAGTTACCATTTGACGATAAAAATTACAGAAGAGTTGTATATAACGGTGATAATATTCAGGAGTCGGCCAGTTACAGCTATTCCTATCAGATTAATCCGCAACTGTCCTATACTAACCATTTTGGCAAAAATAATATCGATGCCATGTTGATGTACGAGCAATCGGAAAGCGGTGGCAACGGACTTTCAGAAACGCGACAAACTGTTATAATTCCCGGTTACGAAGTTATGGAAGGTTATTCAAGTACGGGACAAACAACTGCATCTGACATAAAAAATCTATCGCGCAGACAATCTTTTATTGGTAGATTTAATTACACTTATGATGAGAAATATATCCTCGAAGCAACTGCCCGCTACGAAGCATCAACGAATTTTGCACCCGGTTACCGTTGGGGTGTATTTCCATCTGCATCTGTTGCATGGAGAATTTCGCAGGAAGAATTTTTTGAAAAAATGTTACCGGTCATCGATAATTTAAAAGTGCGTGCATCGTATGGTCGGTTGGGTAACGACAAAGCAACCGAAAATCAATGGCGTACAAGTTATGCCATAAATGGTTCAACCCTGATAGGCGGAGGTGTTTTGTCAGCTAATTTGAAACCTCAAAATGGAGGTTTGGTGTATTATATTTCAACATGGGAAAAAACCGATTCGTACAACGGAGGTATCGATATGCGATTATTCAATCAGGTAACGTTGGCAATTGATGGTTTTTATAAACATACATTCGACATTCTGGATAACCCACAAAGTGAATTTCCGCAATCATCGGGTATCACGGGTGCTATTCCTAAAATTAATTATGGAGTTCAGAATGCCTGGGGAGGCGAGCTGGAATTGGGATGGAACAAACAAATTAATAAAGACTGGAGTGTCCGCGTAAAAGCAAATTATGCGTATGCGATGAACAAAGTAATTAAAAAATACCAGAATCCGGGTGTTAAAGGAACCTGGAAAGATGAAGAAGGCAAAGTAAGTCAGGGTGAAGTGGGATATGTCAGTCGTGGTATTGCTCGTAATCAACAGGATATTAACGATTATATTGCTTATCTTAAAACCAATTACGAAGCATATTATGGTACAACCGGAACTGTAAAAGCATTTTCAGTGTCGGAAGCTGATATGAAACCGGGCATGTTAATGTTCGAAGATGTTGGAAGTGCATCGTATAAAGATGAAGATGGTGTTTGGCACGATGGTAAACCGGATGGTATTATCAACGAAAATGATGAAAGAATAATTAGCAAATTTAGTTTTAACCCTCATAACTACGGCTTTACACTTGGTTGCAAATGGAAAGACATAACCTTGGATGCGTTGTTTACCGGAGCCTTTGGCAGCTCGGTTTTATTCGAAAAAGGTTTTTGGACAGGTGCTTCAGGAGGCGGACGAACCGGTGATTTCCTGAGCGAATATTCAAATCAACTGAGTGAATGGTATGGGAATTATTGGACAGAAGAAAATCCGAATGCAATTTATCCCCGTTTGGATGATTACAGTAACCGTCAGTTTCGATCAACATTTTGGATGCGTAATGGTCATGAATTACGTTTAAAAACCATTAACCTATCGTACAGTTTACCAACAAAAATAGCAAAAATAGCAGGATTGGAGCAACTACGTGTTTATATGCAGGCTTCAAATATATTGACTATCATAAATCCATATCCTTATAAAGATGCTAGTGTAGGTTTCTGGTCAGACTATCCTATGATTCGGACTATTAATTTAGGTTTAAATATAACATTATAATAACAACACGTCATGAAAATTAAAAATATATTTATAGCCGTAGTTTTACTGCCGTTGATTTTTTCTTCGTGCAGCGATTTTCTGGAAATAAAAGATGAATCGGCCATCAGCACCAAAATATGGGACAATGAAGAGTCGGCCAAATTATACATAAACAATATATACAGTTTGTGTTTTACTTCATTCGGTGGCGATAACACACTGGGTTCTCCCGCAGGATTATCCGACGAAACATCCGATATGAGCTCAAGTATTCTGTTAGGGACCATTGCAAGTAGCGGCGTTACCTTATTTTCTTCCGGATCATACGAAGCCATCCGTTACATTAACATCGGATTCGATGCTTTGCAACAATCTGAACTCAGAGGAGATGCCCGTAACCGAATTGCTGGGCAACTTTATTTTTTCCGTGCTTTGCAGCATTGGAAAATGGTAAATATTTATGGTGGAGTGCCTTACATGAAAGATTATGTGAATTTTACAAGTGCAGATGAACTTGTTAATGCAAAGCGAAACAAAACTTCTGAATGTATTGCATATATGAAACAAGACCTTGATTCGGCCATTGCATTATTGCCGGCCGTCTGGGTTGCTTCGGAATACTCCAGAATTACCCGCGCGGCAGCTGCATCTTTGAAAGGACGAATACTTTTGTTTTATGCAAGTCCGCAGTTTAATCCCACAAACGAAAAATCGCGTTGGGAAGATGCCTACAATGCAAACATA
>JAKLIM010000190.1 GCA_022709605.1 Bacteroidota bacterium
TGCCCAATTTGCCTAATTTAATTTTCAAATCAATGCGTTGCGTATTCAATGGTAAAGAGTTTATATTCAACGGAGAACATGCTCCAATTGCCTCAGTATATATCTGTGGAGCTAAACTGCTTGAATTTGACATTTTAACAACATCTTCACCTTTGATATATTCAGTTGCAGCATTCTCTTCTAAGTTTATAGTTGTAAGATCTTTAGTTGTATTCTGAGAAAGCAAAATTGAAGCTTTCAATGCAGGAGCAGATGACGATCCAACAGTATGTGACGTTAAGTTTGTTAATCCTGCATCATCATAATTTAATGTCTGATTTGCAGCAGTAGTTTGCAGAAAGAATGCCGAGAATGGATTTAGCGGATAATCAAGCGTTGTTCCATTAGTTGTAATAACAGTATAAGTACTTCCATTCCAAACATAATAAGGTTTAAGTGCAGGATTTGCAGAGGTGCTCGCATAATACAGGTTATACGCGGCTGTGTAAGGTGTTCCCACCAAATTCCAGCCCCAGGCATTATTACATTTAGTTCCTGTTACATAGCTTAAATCCCCTGCAGCAGTTATTTTATCGCAAAAACTTAACGATGCACCATCTACCGAAACAAAATCAAGTGTTATTGTTTCTCCTGTGTTTAGCCCAGCTCCTCCGGTTATAATATATCCTTTTTGAGCTGTGAATGTATGCGGAGAAACACTTTTGAAATATGTGCTGTTAGAAGCAAGTGCTGCTCCACCATCGGCTCTTTTTTCTGCATCGTATTCAGCCACTATAAATTCCTTGCCATCAACTATATCAGATGATAAATCGCCCCAGTCAGCAGCAGTAGCAGTTTTTGCCAAATAGATTCTACCTGAAGTTACTTCAAACGGAAAACTAATGAAATCCCAGGTATTATCCAACGTTTTGCGGGCAATTAATTTTGAACTTCCGCTCATCGTTACATTTCCGCATGCACCTAATAACTGACCAGCGTTACCGTCTTTATCAATCTCAAATACTAATGGTGAGTTTATTGTAATCGGGTTGCTAACTACTAATTTACCCAATGATTCAATAACCAATGAATCTGAATTGATCGTGGTTATTGATGATGGTATAGTTACGGTTGTACCATTGCTGATATAAACGGGTTTAGTGTTGTATGGTGGCGATGCTATTGTAATCCAAGCACCTGAAGCATCTCTGTATTTCCACATATCAGTATCTGCCCAATCACCTGTAGTTTTAATAGTTTTCCATGCTGTAGCGCAATCAGTTATTGTAACAGCTGCACCGGTAGGTGAGTATAAGGTCGAACCATTACTTTTTGCCCACAAATATACAGTGCCTATCGTTGTATAACAGGTAACTTTTGGTGTTGTTAAAGAAGTTACTTGTGTTCCTCTTGTAGCAGAAGTTCCGGTAAACCATTCGTACGTAACATTTGTATATGATGGCTGCAGAGTTGTTAAATCTATTCCGGCACAAGCCGTTGATGTTGTTGGCACTGGAGTGGAAGGGCTACCATCGGTGTTGGGACAGTCGGTAGAAGGTGAAATTGAAATAGGTGTTGAAGCTAAATATGTAACCGGGGCAACCTCTATTATATTATTTACAAACACATCAGGTTTGGTAACAGTAGTACTTCCTAATTGAAAGTTTAAATTCGGTCCAACAGAACCATTATTCATCGTCGTTTTAACTCTTAATTTAAAATAGCCCGTTCCCGTTAATAATGGTCCTGTTAGATTACCATCCGATTGAATATGTCCACCTCCTGTTGAAGCATCAACTATGCCCTGATTGTAAAATACGGAACCTAATCCACCCATATTCAAATTGCCAGTTAATATGACTTTATTATAATTTTCAAACCTTGCAGTAGATCCTCCCATATCAATTTGTGAACTTGTAAATGTTCCGGTATTAATTACCTTGCCGCCTCCAAGATTAAACTGACCTGTATAAGAGCCGCAGTTTACATATACTGATGTAGCTGAAGTGCTATAATTGCTCGTAACAATTAAGTTCGATTGATTTCTTACGTACGCTGTTCCGCTTGCAAGATTCATATTGCCATTCACCGTCATAGTGCTATTATTGTCGATAGTTACGGTTTTGCCGTTTGACAATTCTATATTTGGAACAGTAACAGTACCATTGTTTGTAAGACTACTTGTAGCACCATCAAATTTAACAGTCCCTGATGAAGTTAAACTACCACCACTGTGAACAACAAAATGAATATTGCCCCCAAATGTTGGATTGCCATTGATATTCAGCACACCATATACATTAAATGTAACATCGCCAGTGGCAGGGAAATAAAAATTATTGACATTGTTTAAATTTAAAGTGGATCCCGCTTTAATACAAACTGAAGTCCCAGACACAAAAGTTACAGCATTTTCTAAAGTAACAGTACCATCAACACATGTAGTTCCTGTTATAAATGAGTAGTTGTTGCTGTTAGTGTTTAGAGTGGCCGTGCAATCCGTACCTGTACACTGCGCACTACTGTTCTGCGCAAGGAACAATAACATAACCGATAAAAATAACATTTTCTTCAAAAGAAAACGTGTTGAAAATCCTGAAAATAATTTCATAAAACATTAATTTTAATTGTAAATGATAATCAATTTTTTTTTCAATCTTTGATATCAGTAATTTGCATTTCTGCAAATTGAGAGTTGACATTAAAAATAGAAATTATACTATAAATTAGCACAATCCATATTAATCTGAATCGAAAAATTACTTTTCAATTTATGTATTTATTTTTTTTGTGTTTTCAACATAATTGACCATAAATCCCTTCAATACTTTTTTTAAAAGTATTGAGACTGTGGTCCGGAGGTTTCGGAATTGAATTACGTTTTCGGGTGTAATTGTTAATGCATTATAGATAATATTCAAACGCATTAATAATACTTAGTTGAGAAAGATGAAAAATACTTAACTGCATAATTTTTTTTAAATTATGACCTAACAAAAGCATTATCAAATCTACAAACATACTATTAAACAGACCGAATACAAACAAATTGAATAAACTAAACAAACTAAAAAAAATATTTACTAACTAATAGAGATATACTAAATAATGAACAAACTATATATGAACAAACTAAAAGAACGAAAAAGAGATAAACTAAAAGATACTCAAATCTGAAATAAAAATGAAATTTTCGAAATATTATGCATTCGCTATGCATTGCAAGGAATATCAATTCCTTTTATTGGTTTGATCTGATTAAATTTAAAATAAATTAAGTTTTCATGATCAATAATTATTTAAATAATAAAGAAAACTAACTTATTATGTAGTAGTTATACAGTCATTTAATCGACCGGATTTTCATGATTAAAATCTAAAAGGAATACATAACAAAATGATAAACAATGTGATATGTTTATTTTGTATAAATTAGTTTAAAAAACAGAACTGCAAAGATAATAATTTTATAGTATTTTACAATAAAACTGTTTTTACGTTGCAAATATTATTTCATATTGATAATCATACTTGAAAATTACAAGTTTGAGTCCACTCCGAAAAGTATTTTTTTTAACCTGCCTGCGGTAGGCAGGCGCAAAGTTACAAAGTAGCTAAGTCGCTAAGAATATTCTATTTGATAATCAAACTTTTGTGGCTTTATTTCTTAGCGATCTTAGCGTTTATAATAAAATATTGACTTTTCGGAGTGCACTCAAGTTTGGAATAATTATTATCGACTTTTTCCTTCAAAACAAATTAATACACCAAACTGATAATTTTGTACACTTTGTTATAATTGAATAAAAGTATCTTTGTAAAATAAAAAATCATATTTTATTTACTAAATAGTATTTTAGTCATGAAAAAAGCACTGCCTTTAATTTTCCTTATTCTGCTTGGTTTTTCAGGCCTTAAAGCTCAGGATAAACTTTATCCCAATACATTTCCACTCGGCGATGTTACTTTGCTCGAAAGTCCGTTTAAACATGCAGGCGAATTAAACATCCAAACCCTTCTGAAATACGATGTTGATCGCTTACTTGCTCCTTACCGCAAAGAAGCAGGATTACCCGCAAAAGCTGTGAGCTTTGCCAACTGGGATGGTTTGGACGGGCATGTGGGTGGTCATTATTTGACGGCTATGGCCATGAATTATGCTGCTACGGGCAATACGGAGTGTAAGCGACTTATGGATTATATGGTTACTGAACTCAAAGCGTGTCAGGTTGCCAACGCCACTAAATATCCCACCTGGGGAATTGGTTATGCAGGAGGTGTTCCGGGCAGTAATTCGATATGGTCAACTTTCAGAACTGCAAATTTTACAAGTTTTAATGCAGCCTGGGTTCCCTGGTATAATTTGCATAAAACCTTTGCCGGCTTGCGCGATGCGTGGCTTTATGGTGGAAACGAAACTGCGAAAACTGCTTTTCTTGCTTTTTGCGATTGGGGAATCAGTATAACTTCTGCTTTGACCGATGCACAAATGGAAACCATGCTGAATGTAGAACATGGTGGTATGAATGAGATTTTTGCAGATGCATATCAAATGACAGGTACTGCAAAATACCTGATTGCTGCCAAACGTTTTTCGCACAAAGTAATTCTGAACAGCATGGCAGCTAGTGTCGATAATCTGGACAATATGCACGCCAATACACAGGTACCCAAAGCGGTTGGAATTCAACGTGTAGCTGAGGTAAGCGGCGATGCTACCTATAAAAAAGCAGGACAGTTCTTTTGGGAAACAGTTACAGGGAAGCGCAGTTTGGCTTCGGGAGGCAATAGCCGCAAAGAATATTTTCCGCAGGCTTCAGCGTGTAGCGATTATGTAAACTCGGTGGAAGGTCCCGAATCGTGCAATACCAATAACATGCTCAAATTAACGCAGGATTTATTCCGGGTGAATCCGTTGGCAAAATATGCCGACTATTATGAAAGAGCTTTATTTAATCATATACTTTCGACCCAACATCCCGAACATGGCGGTTATGTGTATTTTACGCCGGCCCGACCCCAACATTACCGCGTTTATTCTGCTCCCAATCAGGCCATGTGGTGCTGCGTAGGTACAGGCATGGAAAATCACGGCAAGTACGGCGAATTTATTTATACCCATCAACACGATTCGTTGTATTTAAATCTTTTTATTGCTTCGGAACTTAACTGGAAAGAGAAAGGCGTGAAAATCCGTCAGGAAACTGTTTTTCCGGAAGAGGAAAAAACCAAATTGATTATTTCGGCTGATGCACCTACGGCTTTCAAACTTTTTGTGCGTTCGCCAAAATGGGTAAAAGCCGGAACCATGAAAATAATTGTAAATACCGTTACTGTTGCAGTTGTATCTACTCCACAAAGCTACATATCCATCAATCGGACCTGGAATAATGGCGATTCGGTACGCATTTTACTACCCATGCAAAATAGCATTGAGCAGTTGCCGAATGTAAGTTCGTATGTGGCGTTTCTACACGGGCCTATTTTACTCGGAGCAAAAACCGGAACAGATAATATGTCTGGTCTGGTTGCCGACGACAGTCGCTGGGGACATATTGCCAACGGTCCGTTGGAATCGCTTGATAAAGCATCCATTGTTGTGAGTGACAGAGCCTCCATTGCTTCAAAGCTCACTCCTGTTCCGGGAAAACCGCTCACTTTTACTGCTCCGGCACTTTTTGTTACCAAAAAAGACTCTGCATTGATACTCGAACCATTTTACAAAATTCACGACGCACGCTACATGATGTATTGGATGGCATTAACGCAAAGCGAATACAAAACGGTGCTTGATAATTTGGCAGCAACTCAAAAAGCCGCGTTGGAACTGGAACAACGTACGGTGGATAAAGTAGCTCCGGGAGAACAACAGCCCGAAGTAGATCATAAATTGCTATCGTTGAATTCGTATACCGGCAATCACATGAACGAATTTTGGCGCGATGCCCGTGCGGGTGGATTTATTAGTTACAGCATGTTGACTAAGAAAAAATCTGATCTTTCGCTTATGGTTCGATACTGGGGAAATGAAAGTGGCAGCCGATCGTTCAACATCACAGTGAATGGCACATTAATCAAAACAGAAAATGTAGTTGGAAAATGGAATAAAAATGAGTTTGTAAACGTAGAATATCCAATACCAAACTCACTTACAGCAGGTAAGGATACGATTACTGTGAAATTTCAGGGAATTAATACCAGCAATATTGTGGGAGGTTTGTTCTATGTGCGAATACTTCAACCGCTGAGTGCAACCGGTTTCGTTTTGCCACAAAGCTCAACACATAACTGGAAAGCTGTGGGACAGAAAAACAATATTCAAATCTCGGGGCTGACTGACAAATCAACAATTTCGGTTTATGATACTTGTGGCAAGGTATTATACAAACAAAAAACAACTTTGGCGAACCTTTCAGTTCCATGTTCGGGTCAGGGAATCAGATTCGTGCAGGTGATATCAGATAATAAATCGCAAACTGAAAAAGTACTTATTCAATAGAGTTTATAAAAGTGAGATTGTTTTTCGAATGGAACAATGCTGCAATAGTAATAGCAGCACTGTTCCATTTCTTTTTTTTATAAAATTCATTATTGTCCGGTAAACAGTTTATATTTAGTTGTAGAAAGAGATTTCTCACTTCGTTACCAATGACATAATTGAAAATTTAACCACAAAAGGAAACAAAAGGAAGCAAAAGAAATAATTTTCTATTTAGAAAATTAACTTTTGTGTATCTTATGTGCTCTTTTGTGGTTCAAAACTTATTCTTTGTTTACAATGTCATTCCCACATTTTACCACAATTTATTGGGGCGCAATCTCGAAATGACAATCAGTACTTTATAATCTTTGGAGGGGTTGGTTGGCGGCTTCGCCGCCAACCAACCCCTCCAAAATAAAACGTTGTATTGATTTGTCATTCAGACCTACCTGCTGTAGGCAGGGCGAAGCGATTCCGATAGCTCCCGAAGTCTCGAGACGGGACTAAGTATTTTAACAGGACAACAATAAATAAAATTCAATAACAATCTAATTCATTCAACTTGTATAATGCCTGAATATTTCAAGATAAACGGACACACATTCTATTTTCAATTTAAGTGCTATTTTTGAAAAATACTTTCTTAATTC
>JAKLIM010000191.1 GCA_022709605.1 Bacteroidota bacterium
GTAATAGCGCCCACCGGACAGTCGCCAATGCAAGCACCAAGTCCGTCGCAAAACAACTCACTCACCATACGTGCTTTGCCATCAATCATTTGCAACGCACCCTCATGACAACCGTGTACACACGCTTCGCAACCGTTGCAAAGCTCTTCGTCTATTTTAATAATTGTTCTTTTCATGAATTTATTTACTATTTTACAATTTACGATTTACAATTTAAATGTACTATTCGCAATAATACCAATTGTAATTGAATAAATCGTCAATTATTTTATCATTGTCAACAACATCTTGAATTGCTCGGTTGCTACTACAGCATGACGAACATTGGCTGGCATAATAATGCTTTCGCCAACTTCAAGCGCAAACGACTGTCCATCAATAATCACTTCGCCCACACCATCAAGCACTTGTACAATGGCATCATAAGGCGCTGTATGTTCGCTCAGGAACTCACCTTTATCAAAAGCAAACAATGTAATATTACCACGTTCGTTACGTATTATAATTTTACTTACCACCGAACCTTCGGCGTATTGAACTTTGTCTGTCAGGCTGAATTTCTCAGCTGTGGGAAATGCTTTGTTTTCGGCTTTGGGAGCCATTTTAAATTCACTCATATTATAGTTTTTATTTGTATTTTTGTAGCACCTTGATTAATTACTTTGCAAAAGTATACTTACTGAAACAATTAAAGTGTAACAGTTGTTACACCTTCAAAAAATAATAATTTTTCCTACAAAAAAAATGAAAAATATCGATCCGGAATGGAATAATTTCCGCAATATAAGTGATGGTGGAGATGGCTTTCCTTCCGATATGAAATACAGCATTAAATTCCACGACAAAAATGAAGTGATTTTTCGTCAGGGTGATTTGTGCGATGCTTTAAATATCCTTATGACGGGTTCGGTAAAAACCGAAATGATTACCGAAAACGGTAATCTGCTGGGTATCGAAATTATTAATGCGCCAAGACCGTTGGCACCGGCATTTCTTTTTTCAGGAAATAACCGCTTTCCTGTGGATGTAACTACGCTCGAAGATGTGGAGATACTTCGCATACCAAAAGATGAAGTGATTCGTTTGATGACTTCTCAGCCGGATTTCATGCAACAGTTTCTGATACACAATGCCAACCGTACACAGTTTCTAACCAACAGATTACAATTACTTTCAATAAAAACCATAAAAGGGAAAATAGCGCATTTCTTATTGGAACAGGCAGGCGAACATGGCGACACTTTCACGTTGAATCGTAATCAGACCGAACTGGCTGATTTCTTCGGTGTTGCCCGTCCTTCATTGGCGCGAAGCCTTTCGGAAATGATTGAAGAAGGCATTATTAACGTCAATAAAAAAGAATATAAAGTGCTTGATAAAAAGAAGTTAAGAGAATTGTTGGTTTGAGAGTTTTAAATTAAGAAATTAAGAAAATATGAAATTAAGAAATTAAGAAATAAATTCTAAATTAAATATGTTACCAATATTTTTCCCATCGCATAAAGAATTTCGCCAATGGCTTGCTGATAACCATAAAACAGAAAAAGAAGTTCTGGTAGGATTTTACAGAGTTGCCACAGGGAAGCCAAGCATAACCTGGAGCGAATCGGTGGATGAAGCGCTGTGTTTTGGGTGGATTGATAGTGTCAGGAGGAAAATTGATAACGAAAGTTATTGCAACCGATTTACTCCCCGAAGACCGAATGGAATTTGGAGTCTTGTAAATATTAACAAAGTGGAGCAGCTAACTCGTGATGGACTTATGCAACCTTCAGGCATAGAGGCATTTCAACGAAGGAGAAATGAAAAATCGGGTATTTACAGTTTCGAAAACGACAACCGCCAATTAAATGAAAATCTTGAACAAATTTTCAGAGAGAATAAACAGGCTTGGGAATTCTTTAGTCATCAGGCTCCATCGTACCGTAAAACCATTACACATTGGATTCATTCGGCCAAACAAGATAAAACAAAAATGATTCGCCTTGAAAAGGCAATATTATTTTCGGAAGCAGGAAAACGAATCATGTAATTTTTGACGAGAATTCCTTTATTTTTTATTTGTCTTCGACTGCGAAAGTTGCTTTGGATTGAACCAGCAAGATTTTGGACATTTGCTCATTCGATTCAAAACCAAGTGCATAGACAATCTGTTTAGCCTGTGTAATTTTCACAAGTGTATCAGAATATATTTTTTCGTTTATTTGATTCCAATACAAACGTTCTGTTTCAAATAATTCTCCCTTGATATTAGTCATTCGTACAGTGCCTTTCAGTAACCAAAGTTTTTCATTGACCAGATACTTCGCATATTTACTGTGAATATTAGCATCAACACTCAGATTTTCATCAAACCGTTCGAAATGAATACCCGCCGGAAATTCCCAATAGGGAGGATTTGCGCGGTCAAACATATCCCATTGAGGAGTAGAAATACGATACCGGGTAATGCCTGAATCAGAAATTACAGTGGTTATGTCCATCGCATGTAATTGTGGCATAGCTGATCTGTCAACAATGGCAGCTATTCTTTCCTGTTTTTCCTCGGTACACGAAAGCACAAAAAACAACACAACAACTATCGTAGTGATAGTTGTTACGTTGTTTTTCAAATAAATATATAATTTTGAGTTCAAAGTTATTTATTATTATCTACAAGTTGTGGTTTCACCAATCCATCCGCCAACTGTAAACGAAGCACCTGCTTTTAATTGAGGTTGAAAGAAGATATCTTCTTTTGTTGGGAAATAGTCACTGTATGTATTGATAAGTTTGTTTGCATCTGCAGCAACACTTGAATCTACTTGTTTTGCTTTGTTAAATTTATCAACAGCTACCCAATAAATTGTTTTTGCAAGAACTGGATCATCGTAAATACCTTTCGATTTTGCATACATGATACCAATCAGAATATAAGCACTTCCATTGTTAGGATTAAATTCCAATGAGTTACGTGAATATTCACGTGCTTTTTGGTAATTGCCCATTTCTTTATAATAAATCTGAGCAATGGTATATTGATAATCAGCTTTTAACGATTTATCAGTAGTAAGTCTGGTTGCTTCATCGTAGAATGAAATTGCATTACTGAATTCATCTTTTTTGTACGACATTGCACCACATCCGGCAGCCGATTCAGCAGTTGGTTCAATTTTGTGAACTGCAACTGATGCTGCAAAATAAACTTCTGATTCATTACATCTAACCCGACGATAGAAACCAATTACTGAATTCAGAAAATCTTTATTATCCTTATTTGCAGCAACTTTTTCTTTGTAAATTCCGTCTAATGTTTTGCAATCAGCCGCACCACTTTGAGCAAATAATGTTTCCAAACCTTGTTTTGTTTGCAATGCAGGTTCAGCAATTTTAGCTTCTTCTGATGCAGCTAAAGTTTCAAGAATTGCATTCACTTTCAGATAATCTGCAATAAATTTTTCAGCATGAGTTGGATCAGCTTTAAAAAGGCCATAAGATATAACTACCATTTGATTTAAAACAGACAATTCACTTTTTTCGTTTAAACCTTCTATCGATTTTGACAACCATTCATAAGCCGGTTTTTTCAAATCATCATTTTTCACTTTGGCAACGTAGTCTAAACCTTTTATACCTAAAATCCATGCAGTAGGATAACGCTCATCGGTTCCAAAGTATTTAATACGATTGTCATACATACCCATCAGTTTGTCAAAAACTTTCTTGTAAGTTACTTCGTCTTTTGCCTGATCTAATTCCCACAATACGATTTCACGTCCACGACTGTAGATCGCTTTATTTGCATTCGGGCAATCTTTATAAGCTGCATTCCAGGGTGCTAAAGCATCGGCATATTGTTTATTTTTTGCCGATTCGTTAAATAAACTGATGTTTACTAAACATTCTTCTGTAATAACAGGTGCTGTTTCTTCAGTAACTACAGGAGTAGTAGGTTTAACTTCTTCAGTAGTTTCGGTTTTACCTTTTTTGCTTTTTTTGTTTTCTTTCTGTGCAAAGCAGTTCGTAAAAATAACCAAGCTTACGAGCAGAATAGCCAAGTTTCGAGTTTTCATATACTTTCTGTTTTATAATTAAAAAAATTAGAGTTTTCGTTTAAAGAACCAGTTTTCATTAAATGCTGCATTAAATGTAAATTTCAGATAATCTTCGCGTAACATGTTTGTTGCTCCAACCTTTCCGTATTCAACCGTTGCATTCACTATGGTGTTACTGTTCTTCAACGGTAAACCAATACCAAAAGTTATACCAAAGTTTTTTGGAGGTGTAATTCCCGCAACTTTATAATAGGGATTACTGATATTCAAACCGGTACGAAATCGCATTCTTTCGTAATATTTTCTTCCGCGTGGATCAGGAATGTATTCAGCACCAATTGCAAATTTGCTTCTATTGCTCAAGCTATCTGTTTTACCAAAGAATTTAGCATCACCCCATTTTTGCAATGTATAATCTACTCCCAAAGTCAACCGTTTATCAAATGTATAATGCAATCCAGCACCCATTGTAGTCGGTAATTGAAAATCAGTATCGGGCAACAAACTATCAGTTAATACTCCACTTGTTATTTGCGAAAAATTTCCATTCAGGGTTGCTTTATGTTCATATATCAAACCCAGATTAACATCGTGTTTTTTAGCAAATGTATTATAAAACTGAGCACCATACCGGAGTCGGAAATTATTAACAGTAATTGCATTACGTTGTGATGTAGAATAATATCCCGAATTTGCGTTAAAAGTTAAACTGCGGTAATTACTCAAATTTCCAAACATGTAATAAGCATTTGCTCCGAGAGAAATGTGATTGAAAAGATTAAAAGAAATACCCGTGTAAACCTGACTAATACCACCGTTTCCGTAAAACGAAGAATTATAACCGATCGAATCAGGTATGGCCGTATGGTTGTCAACTAATATTGTATCAGTATTATAAAAATTATATCCCGAAAACGAATACGGTAGCAATCCGGCACTGAACCCGATTTTTTTTGACAAAGGAAATAACATCGTAATGTATTCAAGATTCGAAGTAAACGATGTTTTGTTGCCCGTATTATCTGTAAATTTCGAAACAAGACCTCCCAAAGCTACGTCAAACATGAAAGTCATACTATCCACAACACTGTAGGATGCCGGATTTACAGGATTGATTCCGTACTTTGATCGCGAACCGATTGAAATTCCTCCCATTGCTCTTTGCTCGCCCGAATTAGAATCACTCAAATCGCCATACCCGAAACGGGTGTATGGTGAATTTGTATTATTCTGACTATTAGAAGATTGAATGACAATAATGAAGAAAAAAGCCAATAGAAAAAACTTATTTTTATACATTGTATTTTAGTATGCGGTTTAGCCCGATTAACACTAAGAATTTTTCTGCAAAGATGGTGTTTTTTAGCTTTGTATCAAAGTAAATAATGCTACCGCCTGTTAAAAAAGTTGAAAGATCGGGATATTTTTTTTTAAGTGTATCAATATAGCCATCTATTTCGAAAAACATACCGTATAAAACACCTGAATTTATAGCAGTTTCGGTGTTATTTCCAAGGAATGGACTTTCTGTTTTAATTTTTACGTAAGGCAATTTCTTTGTAAATTCGCTTAACGCGCGAAGTCGCAACTCAATTCCCGGTGCAATATTGCCTCCGTGATAGGTATTTTGCGCATCAATAAAATCATACGTAATGGCTGTACCTGCATCAATGACCAAAATATTACCGGCAGGTTTTAAATAAGCTGCACCAATGATGGCTGCAAGTCTGTCTTTGCCTAATGTTTCGGGCGTGTTGTAATTATTTTTTACCGGAATAGGCGTAAGATGATTAAAATTGATAAAAACCTTGTTTCTCGCCCGTAATACATCGATTACGTCCTTATCTTCATCAACAACACTTGATAAAATGCAGGTTTGAATGGCATACTGACTATAAATTTGATCAATATCGTGAATTCCAAAGTTTTCAAAGCTAAGAAATTCTATCAAATTGTCTTCGTGAAAAATTCCGACTTTTGTTCTTGAATTTCCCCTGTCAATACATAAATTCATACATCCGAAATAATACGGTTGATTATAATATCATTTTTTCGATGGGTATAACCAGAATTCCCTCTGCTCCGAGGGCTTTAAGTTTCCCAATAATTACCCAGAAATCTTTTTCATTTATAACGGCATGCAACGAATTCCAGCCTTCTTTAGCCAGTGGCATTATGGTCGGACTACGCATTCCGGGAAGCACTTCTGTTATTTTTTGAATATTCTCAGTCGGAACATTCATCAATATATATTTTTTGTCTTCGGCAACCTGTACTGCTTCAATTCTGAAAAGTAATTCGTCAAGAATTGCTTTTTTATCATCTGATAAAGTGGGATGTTGAATCAATAATGCTTCTGATTTCATTAGCACTTCCACTTCTTTTAAATGATTGGTAACTAATGTACTACCAGAACTTACGATATCAAAAATGGCATCTGAAAGTCCAATGCCGGGTGCAACTTCCACCGATCCTGTAATAACATGAATATCGGCTTTTATATTATTTTTATCTAAAAAGTCTGATAAAATAACCGGATATGAAGTAGCAATAACTTTTCCATTGAACCAGCTAACATCTTTATAATCAGCTTCTTTAGGGATAGCGAGTGACAAACGGCATTTGCTGAATCCCAGTCGTTTGGTAATCAATACATTTTTCTTTTTTTCAGCATATTCGTTTTCGCCAACAATACCAATATCGGCCACACCATCGGCAACTGACTGTGGGATATCGTCATCACGCAGAAATAATACTTCGATCGGAAAATTACGCGCAGGAATTAATAATAAACGTTTTCCGGACTCAAGTTTAATATCCGTTTCGGAAAGGAGCGACATTGTTTCTTCGTATAATCGTCCTTTGGTTTGTACTGCTATTCGTAACATTTTATAAATTTATTTTTGAGGTGCAAAAGTACTAAAATTGACCTGAATATAAAAATCGTTTTTATTAAATGAAAAAAGTCCGTCAATGAATAACGGACTTTTTAATACCTGAGTATTTAGGAATAGCAATAATTTAATGACGCAATGCGATTTAACATTAACGACTGCCTACTTTCGAATACTA
>JAKLIM010000192.1 GCA_022709605.1 Bacteroidota bacterium
TGATGAAAAAATGGCAAAGTATGCCGAAGAACTTAAGAAATTAGGAATTGCTTACGAGGCTGATTTATTCGAAAAAGTAACCAAAGGCTTAGGCCCTTCAATTTACAACAAGGATTCTGAAGTTGTTTCGTGCAGCCAAAAATCAGAATTAGATAGTGTGAAAAATAATTTTTGTATTAAAAAACTGGGAGTTGCTGATGAGCAAAAAATTGATGCTGCCATTGCAGCAGTTTGCGAAAAGTTGGGATCTTCGAACAAAAATAAATACAGAGCAATTTTCTACTATTTATTGGTTAAAGAGCTAAAAGCAGAAGGCATATATTAAGCTATTAAGTCTTTTAAAAAAAGAAATCCTGTCCAAATAAAATGGACAGGATTTTTTTTTGTGATTGAAATACTAAAAGATAATATTTTATATGATCTTAATAATAAGTTTATTATTACGCATGTCACAAGATGTTTGAAAGTGAATTGTTAATATTGTTTTTTTTGATTATTAAATTTTTATTAAATTGATACTGGAGCAAATTACGCAGAAAACTTTTTTTTGATTTTTTTTTCAATATTTGTTATTTTGATTGAAAATTTGTACGAATTGATTAAATTTATAAAATATAAAATAATACATTTGCAATTATTAATTTAGTTAAATTAGAAAAAAATGAAAAAATTATTATTCAATCTATTTATGTTGTGTGTTTTTATACCGCAGGCATACACAGCCAAATATTATGTTGCTCCTATTTCTTCGGGCAATACCAATGGGTCTTCCTGGGTGAATGCTTCGGCCAGTTTAAAAACAATTCTTGATGCGGCAGTTGCAGGAGATACAGTTTGGGTTGCATCGGGGACTTATAAGCCTACAGACACCTTAAACAGGCTTCTGTCATTTAATATTAAAGATGGTGTTAAGGTTTTTGGAGGTTTTTCGGGAACAGAAACAAACTTAATTCAACGTGATATTATTGCAAATAAAACCATACTTTCAGGAAATATAGGTATTGAAACAGATAGTACTGATAATAGCTCAACAGTGGTGAATTTTAATAAATGCAGTGCAAATACCGAACTCGATGGTTTTACGGTCAGCAATGGTCAGTCAATTACCCCTTCAATCACAATAAATTCACCGACTTCGCTTATTGGAAACATCAATGTAGGTTCAGCATCTTTTGGACCAAAAGTTTTTTCTTTAACTGGTGATGTTGTTCTGGCTGAACCAAACATTGCTTGTGCTGATATTACAAATAATGTTACCGGAAAAATTGTTTTAATTCAACGAGGAACTTGTACGTTTAAATCAAAAGCTTTAAAAGCACAAACAGCGGGAGCAATAGGAGTTATAATTTATAATAATACGACTGGAGATGTAACTGATCCGATGGGAGATGATGCAAATATTAGTCAGGAAATTACAATTCCTGTAGTATCATTATCATTAGCAACCGGTACAGTTATAAGAAATGCATTAACCACCAATACCGTAAATATTTCAATAACAAAGGCATTAAGCACAGTAGGTGGTGCAGCATTAAATGTGATTAACAGTACTTGTAAAATTAAAAATTGTATACTAAAAAATAATTATTCAACCAAAAGTGCTGTTCTATGCGATAGTACATCAACGCCTACTTTTAGCAATTGTACTTTCGATAGGAATAAATCAACCATTTATGGGGGTGCAGTTTATAATATTGTTTCCGGGTCAATATTTCTGAATTGTAATTTTACCAATAACCAGTCTTCTTATGGTGGAGCTGTTTACAACGAAATATCTGCCGCAGTCTTTACTAATTGCACATTTCAAAATAATAGTTCTATATATAGCGGTGGAGCGGTTTTTAATTTAATTTTGCAAAATAGTTTTAAAAACTGTTCCTTTATTACAAACAGAGCCAATTACGGGGGTGCAATTTATAATCAAAATTCACCACTTATTTTGGATAGTTGTTATTTTACCAATAATGTTGTAACTCAAACCGGAGGAGCAATTTATCAGAATACATCAAACTCAACGATAACAAATTGTATTTTCGATGCGAATCAATCAGTCTATGCAGGTGCAATTTATAACGATATAAATTCATCTACAAACATTTATAAAACTACATTTTACAATAATAGTGCTTCAACCGGAGGTGCAATTTATAGTAAAATGAATACAACTATTTCAAATTCATTATTCGAATTAAACAAATCAATCAATTCAGGTGCAGCAATCATGTATGTAGGTGGAACAAATACCCTGAATAATACAATTATAATTAGAAATTCATCAGACGGCGGAACAGTGGGCTCGGGTGGTGGAATTCAATTAAATGATTCACTTGCAGTAGTGAATGTTAATAACTGTTTGATTGTTAATAATCAAGCCAAAGGTACCGCTGATGATGGCGGTGGAGCAATAATGATTTATGGAGGTGTATTAAACCTTAAAAACAGTACCATAGCTCAAAACAGTTCGGCAACTCAAGGTGGTGCAATTCGGATAAAAGATAATAAAGGAAATGCCTACATTGAAAACACAATTATTTGGGGTAATACAGCAACAGTTGCAGGTACCGAACAATTATATAATACGGGAGGTAAAGATTCTGTTTCATATTCAATTGTGCAGGGCACTCCTGTCTATCCCGGCATTGGAAACCTCAATTCAAATCCTCTTTTTGTAAATACAGCAAATGAAACCGGGGATGATCATAACTATCTAACAGAGGATGATGGATTTGCTCTTATGGTAAGTTCGCCTGCAATTAATAATGGAAATCCTGCTTCAAATTTATTACCTACAGATATAAGAGGTTTTGCCCGTGTTCGTAATTATGATATGGGAGCGTATGAATATCAAATAACTACAGGTATGCAGACGGAAACAAAATCCAATCAACTTATTTACCCAAACCCTGCAACCCATAGTATTTATGTAAATGCAGATGTGTGTGCTTCAGTTATAAATATTTATAATCTTAGTGGTGTTTTGGAACTAACTCAACAAATAGACGGTAAATCGGAGATTGATATAAGTGGGTTAAATCAAGGAGTTTATGTATTAAAAGTAAATGATAAAGTAATAAAATTAATAAAAAAATAATACAGTATTTGTTATGTCGGTTATAAATAATGTTCTTTGTTAGCAATTATTTAAAACGACATTACTTACAAAAAAAAGAGTTTCTGAAAATAATTTACCTGTATTTGGTAATTATGGCAGAAACTCTTTTTAAATTTATTAATTAGTTGTCGATCATCGTGTATTAAACTAAATCGTCCTGCTCTAAAACTATATCACCATGCACTAAAACCAAATCGCCACGTTCTAAAACTATATCACTATGCTCTAAAACCAAATCGCCATGCTTTATATGTTAATCGCCATGGTTTATATGTTAATCACCATGCTTAATATGTTAATCACCACGCCTTATATGTTAATCACCACGCCTTATATGTTAATCACCACGCCTTATATGTTAATCGCCACGCTTTATATGTTAATCACCATTCTTTATATGTTAATCACCACGCTTTAAAACTAAATCGCCACGCTTAATATGTTAATCGCCCTGCTATAATACTTTTTTATTGAATTATCAATTTCGATATCTGACTTTGTTTACCATCGCCTCCAATGTGGATGAAATAAATTCCCTTACTAACAGAAGTCAAATCGATAGAAAAATCTGATATATAATTTATTTTCTTTTTAAACACAATTTGACCAGCTGTATTGGTTATACATAGTTCTGAATTAATGGCCTCCGGTTGCAAGTGCATTGATACAAATCCGCTTGATGGATTTGGGAACACAGACATTAATTTATTTTCTACAGGTGAATTAATTGCCGTTGAAGTAAAACTCCGAACCACATTGCTTATCCTAACTTCGTCCACATATCCATCAATTCCACTTCCAATTAATAAATCTTTTAAATTGAGATAGGTAGTTGAACCTGTATAAGAATTTGATTGCTGAGCTACTAATTTACGGTTTATATCATGAATCAGAATTTGTGTCTGCGATGCTTTAGTATCCCGAATAAAGGCAATATGATACCATTGGTTCAAGCTCAGTGAGTAATTACTAACTCCATTTCGGGAACTTGCATCTGAAAAATAAAAACCATGAAAAACATTTCCCCACCAGGGATTAATTTCAAGTGAATAGTTGGATGCATAAGCATCGGTATCACCTGGCTTTGTAAGAATATACATATTGGCATTTGGATTAAACGAAGTAGGTTTCACCCACGCCTCAATGGTCCAGTCGCCCGTTAAACTAAGATTTGCATGATGAGGAACAGTAATACCCGATGTTGTTCTATAGCAATTTCCAAGCTGAGACCCCGTCGTTGCATCCGAAACAATATTCTGTGCCACCCCTGCTCCATTGGCCGATAGATTCGACCGGTTATTCAAATCATTATCAAAATGCATCAGCAATACGGTGTTTTTATCAACCAAATAAGGACCACCAATTGCATTGGGTTGTAATATGTTGAAATTATAGTCACTCATATCGTTATTTGTTGCATTGGCAGCATCAGAGATTCTGATTTTACATTGATTGGAAATTGTCCACGGAACAATCCACTTAAAAGTTTTTGCAGAGGCAGCAACACCGGTATTTAGTGTTGACCAGGAAGATCCATTGTTACCCGAAAACTCAATCTTAAAATTGGATAAGGTAGTATTTCCCCACGATATATTTACTGTATCACCGGCAATAAGGTATTCATTTCCAATTGGAAAATTGATTTGTGGTTTATCCAAACTGACTTTTGTAAACGGACCATAAATTGTTTCGACATTTAAATTATCGGGAGCCGAGAATTTTAATAAAAATTTACCATTATAACTGGCAGCATCCCATGTACAGGAAGTAGAAGTTGTTTTGGTAGCAATAGTAGTCCAGGTGGCTCCATTGTCGGTCGATACAGCCACATTTAATTTTATATCACCTTTTAAAGGTGTCCAGTTTATACTGATAGAAGATGTCGTATATTCAGTATTTATCGTCGGATTGATAAGTGTAACTATATTTATGTTTTGTACTCTAACATCAAAATCAAAATAGAAATCATTTAAAAATGCCTGAGCAGTGGAATACCCTAAACTTTGATAAGCCGCAAGATCGTTTTGTTGTACAGCTTTAAGCAGATTATAACCGCCTCTTCTATAAATATAATCATTGAGGAAATATCCCATTGTATAATACCCATAATCGGGCGATGGATAAATACGGGTATCTTCATACGTTGGACGATGTCCAAAATATGTTGTTCCCGCAGACAAGCAATTAATTCCATCCAACCTTACTGTACTCATCGTAATTGGACCTGCTGCACAGAATTGTGGAAATCCTTCATTTAACCAGGCTGTTACTATTCCCTGATGAATCAATCCCTGGAATGCATGCGCTAATTCATGCCTGTTTTGATGATAAAACCTTGTAAGTAAATCTGTTGAAGGAGAAGATGTTGAATGTAATCCTGATGACCAGGCTGTACCTCCGGTAAGTCGACCATTTGGATCACAGGCTAACCCTTCGATTTCACCATCTTTACAACCTGTTAGTGTAAAGAAACTTAGTTTTTCGCCAGCTTCAATATTGAAATTATTGACGTATTCAGTGTATGCTGTTTCGGTAACTGTACTGAAATATGGGAAGTTAATTGATGCATCATTTGGTGTGGTATAGAATTTAAAATGATCGGTTTCCACACATATTTTTACCCGCGAATTTTCATCCGGTTGTAAGAAGCGTGCATATAAATAACGATTGAAATCGGCTAATAATTCGGCTTTTGTGTTGGTTAGAAACCATCCGGAATCAGTATTAAATGCTGAAGCTGATATTGGAGAAATAAACTGATACGCCCAATTTTTATACACGTTCATAAATTCGCCAAAAGCACCAGCGATCAGGTACCCTTTTTTGTCGATAAAATTTGTTGTGTTATTCATGTCATCGAACGAAGTAAGCGAACCGCCATAATTTGTTACTGCTGTTTTTATGGTTGCATCGGCCGGTAATAATCCCGCTTCAAAAATCGGGAAACCTACTTTGAGTAATAACGGTAAATTACGCGTGTTATAAAAGTCGTACATATACTTCTGGCACACATAGTATAGTGCAACTTTGGTTAAATCGGGAAATACGGCTTTTTGTTCAGCTGTGATAGGCTCGCTGAAGTTGATAGTTCCATCTGTAGCTACAAATCCGGCATCAAACGATAAATTGTCAGCCGGTTTTTGTGCCTGGTATTCGGCCGGAGTAATTTGCTTTAACGTGTAATTGTATTTGGTGTATTGACCAGAAAACCAATAGCGTATGTGTGTGTCCAGTACTTTTATTTTATTGTTTATCTGAGTCATATCCAGACCACTCACCGCATTGGTATTAAATTTTACGGTTGGTAATGTTTTATTTGTATTTTCAACATCCAGCAATCTGCTTCCTAAGGTTGTTTCATCAACTTTCAATTCATAACCTCCGTTTGGAGCTGTTACGGAATTAGTAGAAAATTTATATTCAAAAAAGTTATAGCGATTAAAAGGTAATGTGACTGAATAAACCGTTCCGCTTTCAAGCGTCAGTTGACTTGGAGACCAATCGCTTAAATTTCCCCGTAGATGTACAAATACTTTGTCGGTAGTTGCATTAAAGTAATTTGCACTTATCATATTAGCCATATCAACTGAAAATTTCACATTCACCTTAGTTTGAAAGTCAAGATAGACATCCAAAAATGCATGCCAATCGGTTTGCAAGGCTGCAAGGTTAGCATATACAATATCTGCATAGTTCATATTTTCGATAAACTTAGCCATAGCGGCTTCGCCTTTTGTTTTAATTATGTAATAGGCTAATATACCGGAATAAGCATAACCCATATTGCCTTTCCAAATATCATCAATATTGGGTTTTCCTTGCTGATCCATCATTGATTTTATCCAATCTTTGGTAGAAAACTGACGACCATAATAGCAAGCTGTGCCTTCGTTTAACCACGTTGTGATCGAAATTTTTGTTTTTGAAGCAATTAGACAATGAGTAAATTCATGAGTAAATAACCCAAGTGCATTATCTAAA